>NZ_JACJSP010000001.1:300000-472125 GCF_014698235.1 Limnothrix sp. FACHB-406
TGGCCCGTGGGCTGTCCCGATCGCACTATCCGGCCCGGCCCGTTGCGGTAAAGCGTGCCTTGCAAATTTTCGGGAATTGCCCCAGCGGTCACCGTCAAGGGAGTGAGCGGAAATTCGATCGCCGGTCGCTGCACGGCCGGCAACCACTGAGGATCGCGACTCGTCTGAGCTTGCTCTGTTGCTAAAACCATTAATTTCGCAATCTCCTGACGAATGATGGCCTGTGTTTCGCGGTTCAGCGCGGCCCTACGTCAATCTGGGATGACCTGGGACGAGCTGAAATGAACTGGCATGAATCCCCAACCTTTTATCATCGCCGGTGCGATCGCAGCAACTCGATCGGTGGGCCTTCACTGCTGGGGCGATCGAGCTGCCGTGATCGACGGGTCTGTTTTAGAGCAAATTGATCGCCGCGATCGACCGCTCATCCATGGGGTCTGTCTCTATGTATCTGGACAGCACCGATAGAGACTGATGGCCGGTTAACGTCTGGATGGTGGCCAGCCCTACACCTTTTGCGGCCAATCCAGAGCAAAATCCTCGGCGGGCGGAATAGAGCGATAGGCCCAAGCCGGTTAACTTAGCTCGGATCAGCGCTCGCCTGAATGCTGCATCCATGGTGCGACGGTGAATTTCTCGATCGGGCGATCGGCGCGATGGGAACATGAGCAGCCCTGGGTCTGGCCGGTAAGCCAGCAAATACGGGTGTAACTTCCGCGCGATCGGCACCTCTCGGGTGCGGCCGCATTTGCGCGATCGCCCGCTGAAGACGATCGCCCTCAGCGGCTGGCCACCACTGCCATAAACGCTGGCTTGGGGCAACCGCAAGATTGCCGTGGGTCGCTCGCCTGTATACCAAGCGATCGCCCAATAAAGTCGATGTGCATTTTCAGAAAATGCATCCAAAATCTTAAGAAATAATTGATCTGTTAGAGGCGTAGATCGCCCAGTTCTATTGATTTTCATACCTCTTTTTTGCCCTGCCTAACTAATCAGGTATCTTGATAAGATCCTTTCAGCTTGCAAAGCTCATAAAGCTTGTTTCATAAGGATCTCAGCTCTTTTCAAAATAGCCTCTTTTGTATAGTTGAGGCAATTTTTGTATTACTTAAAAACGCATTAGATTACTGATCAGAGTTTGGCATTAAAAATGCTTCTAGACCGCACTCAGATCCCACCTTCGATTGCAACCGTCGAACAGTTGGCCGTTTGGGCTGGCACTCTGTTGGATAACGTGACCGGCACAAAACAAATCAAAGAGCAAGAAAATTCACTGCTGGTTTACGCGGCTCAATTTCAAGTTTTTCGGGCGGCCGATGAAACGGTGCGCTGCATCATCAGGCAGTCGATCGAGCTGGATCCTGCCTATGTCGCTGATCAAAGCAAAAAGCTTTGGATGTTTGCGCGCCCCTTGACCACGGCAGAACTCCCCCTGGGATTCCGAGTTGATTAACGATCGCTAATCTGTCAGGCGATCGCCATGCCCGAAATTCCCTTACCCGGCTCCATCTTCCCTACTGCCAATAGCGTCGCTGGCCAGCCCAGCAACGAAGATTTGCAGCGGCAGATCGATGATGCATGGTCACGGGGCCGGCCGTGGGAGGCTCCGTCGCTGGCTCCAGCGCTTAAGCCGATCGTCCCTGCGTTGCCCCCGGCGCTATCGGGGGGCCCGATTAATCCAGTCGGGGGTTCACCATCATCGGCCACAAGCGGCCGCCATCCAGGCGATCGGTTACCGGCCCCAACCGGCGGATCGCCGGGTGAGGATCCGGGTACAGGGCCGGGCGATGGGCCCGATGAGTTCACCATTCCTTACCGAAAATCTAAAATCAGGTTTACCGTCTGGATGGCCGAAGCGATTTATGACCCCAAAGACAAAATCTATGATTTTGGGGGCTGGTCTTTCTTTTCGAGTCGCATCACCGATCTGCCGGCCGGGCCCTATCGCTTCCGAATCACGCCTATGGAGCCGGAATACGCCGGCCGCTACCGATCGCCCCCGAGTGGTGCAAAACGTCTCTACGAAGCCGTGCCCTTAGACCCCACCGCTCGCACCGTCCAACTGGCGTTCGCATCCTGGGGCTGCATTGCGGCGATCGAGATCGTCTCCAGCGAGGATCCCGATAGCACCCCGGTTCCTGATTTTCCTGATTTTCCCAGTGGTGACGGCTTTACCATCAACAGCCCGCCAATCCGCACACCCCCTAACCGGGCCCTACCGCCGCTTGCCTTTCCGCCCGGTTCTACTGGTCGCTTTCCCGGAGGTGGATCCGTGTCTCAGTGTCGTTTTGAGAAGGCTAATCTCGATAAGATTTTGAAAAACCAAGACGATATTCTGAAGCGTCTTGGGCCTGAAATCAAAAGTAAGAAGGGCGGTGAATACGGGCTGTCTGGTGCAGTTCAAAACGTTCAGAAGATGCAATGGCTCAACCAAACACTAAACGTTTTGAGCGTATTTTTTAGCCTGCATAACGCTTTGATGTTATCTCGTAATCTGACTGAATCGGTAACGGGATTGTTGGACGTTGGTTTGCAAGCGTTTATGAGAGTTTTTCGGCTATCGGATCCCGATGAAGATGCTCAAATTGATGTAGCAGACCTGATCAGCAAAGGTTGGCAAGCTTTGATGATTGATGTGTTCGGTAAAGAGCAATGGATTTTGATTCAAGCCAAAATCGATGCTGCTAATCGCATTTTGCAAAGTGCCAGCAACGTTTATTTCAATGTTCAATCAATTTTTGATGGGACTAGAGGGCTGATTGAAATTGCGACTAATAATGTTAGTCGCATTGGCAATGCTTTAAAGAAATCAAGAATTGTTGGTGAGAATGATTATAAATGGATGCCAACGGGCATCAATGCAAACTCAGGTAGGATTCAAAAGCTGTATGACACAATTAATAACGCAACTGAATTGACCGATGTGCTAACAGGAATTGCGGGTGAGGTCGTTAACATTAGCGATGAATCGCGCGAGTTGGCCAAGGCTCAGGCGGAGTTAACCAAGCAGCTTTCAGGCGCTCAGGAAATCCTAAATAAGGAGGACTTGCCTGAAGGCGAGATCCGACCTGTTGGCTCTGGCTTCAATCCTGAAAACGTGCCACAGACTCTAATTGCTGAGTCGGCCAAAAAAGCGAGTGAGGCAAGCGATATCTCGGCGCTTGACCTTTTTAGCGACGACGCGCCTTGGGAATTCCTGGGCGATCCACCGCCTAAGGGGTAGACCAATCATGGGTGTATCCTCTCTCGACAGCCCTGAAGGCTACAGAGTCCTAAATGATCCGATTTTGCGATCGGGTGCTCAGGCCAGACCGATCGGAGAGCCGATCAAAATCCCCCTACCACCCGTGCCCATCCCATCGGGCGGTGGCCGCGGCGGGGATGATTTGGATCCGGCTCCGTCCAGGGCTAACGATGACTTAGACCCGGCCCCGCCCAGGCCGGAAGATATCCCGCCGCCACCAGCCGCACCAGCTCCACCACCCACAAACCCGTGGGATTTTTTGCCCGATTGGTTGAGATCGCCCCCGGCGCTGCCGTCGATCGCCCTACCGCAATTGCCACCGCTCCCGGATTGGCCAGCCTGGCCCGGGCCGCCGGCTGTGCCCATGGGCTGGCCTAAACCTGGCATCCGGCCGCCTAGTGATGCGCTGCCAAAACCGACCGGTGCATCACCCTCGGCCGCAAAACCGGCCGACATCCCGGGGGAACCGGGAGAGAGAGCGCCGATCGGCTCATCGGCTCGGCCCTACTGGGTTGCCTATGAGTGGTGGAGGACGGCCTATGAGCGATATAACCCGGCTACTCGTAAATTTCGATTCACGCACTGGGGTATATCGGGCCGTGGGGTCTTAACTCTGCAAGGGCCTCTTACCGTGGTGCGAGTGCCGATTTTGACAAGCATTAGGGCTAATTATGACCCCGATGCGCTGCCAAGTGAGTGGCAAGACATCTATATTCGGGATGGCGCTGGCCGTACTCATTACTTGGTTGATGGGGCATACTTTGGGGCGGCCTCATGGGCGATCACGGCTGTGGATGGCCTGCCTGAGCCATGGTTACCCGATCGGCAACCCAAACCACCTCAGCCAGGGGTAGACCCCTACCCCTCTCGGAATCCAGCACCTGTGCTTGGTCGCCCGGCCGCCATTCCCCAGCCAGCTATCCCCCAACCGGACGATCGCCCCGATGTGCCAGCCCTGCCCACCCCAGTTCCAGGGGCGGCGAACCCCCCGATTGAGATCCCGCTCCCGGCCAATATTCCGGTAGACAAACCGGCCGCCCTTGATACGCCCTTTGCACCTGGACTCGCGGGCGCTCCGGGCATTCCTACCCTTCCGGGCCTGCCATTGATCGGCTCGCCTTTCCCGGCGATCGGCTCACCAGCCATTCCATCGGATGCGCCCAAGGCCGGTTACGGCCCCAGCGCGGCGATCGTCTGTCGATTCCAGGCGATCGACCTTTCTGAGATTCTGCGCACCAACGATCGGGCCTTGGCCGCAATCGGCAGTATTGAGCTGGTTGGGCCCATGCAGGGGATGACCCTAACCAAGCGGATCGAGACCATTAGGCGGCGGTTTGAAATTCAGCAAGCGCAATTTTCTTTCGTCAATTTACTCGAAATTCACAATGGTTTAATTCAATCATCCGATTTTCTTGAATCAGTAACTAATACCTTTTCCGGTTTCCTGAATAACTTCATTAGCGAATTTAGTTTAACTGCTACTGATGACTTGACCGCGCCACCTGATTTTGCAGAGACCATTCAACAAAGTTTCACAAGCTTTGTTAATGCGTTGATTGGTCAAGAAAATTGGGCTAACTTTCTATCAAAACTACTGAATCAGAATCGGATTGTTACCAGTTCTGCCAACTTATTCAGTAGCCTTTCTACCAATTTCCAGGGCACTAATGCCGTCGCTGAGGTGCTAACAAACAACGTCAGTAGAATTGGCAATGCATTGAAAAGGTCAAGAATTGCTGGTGAAAATGATTATAAATGGATGCCCGTGGGAATTACGGGCTTGATTGGTCGATCAATTTTGCTCTTTGGTGCTCTAACGGGTAGTGGTGTTGTAGAACTGCCAGATTTAACAACTCTATTTGGCAAAAAACCGTTATCGATTGATGAAGAGACCTTGTTGCTGGCTCAAAATCAGCAAGATTTCAGAGCGCAAATTGCTAACGCAGAGGAACCGATTAAGGATGAAAACTATAACCCAGATTTGCCAAGACCGATTGGCAAGGCAGCACAGGAAGATAATGTGCCACAAACATTAATGAATGAAGCGGCTAAGAAAGCCAGTAAGGCGAGCGATTTAAGTCCCGATGATTTGGAATTTGGAGATTAATTATGCCAACACCTAACCGTTTCCCCTCAGACCAATTACCTAAGAATTTTTCCCCGACTGAACACTTTCAGGATCAAGTGAAGCGGTTAGTTAATCCCGAAGTGGCTCGTTATTTTCGCGACGTTGGCGATGAGTCTTGGACTCCCGGCCAAAATGGCGATCTGTCAAAGAGTCCTAGAGCGTCGATCCGACTGGCTTGCTCCCATCTCGAACCCGACACGATCGACCTAACGATCGGGCGGTTGATTTTGTTTTACCTGGTGACCAGACGTGATGAGCTTGTGAATCCACCGATTTACGGTTTGCCAATCCCTGGGTTTCAGCAGTCGGTTAAATTTTTGCCCCAAATCTCCCTGTTTTTTCGGGAAAGCCGTCAGGATCTTGAACCTGGTCAGACCCCGATTACGGGTGAGGTTTCGTTTCGATTGAAATCGGGTGAGTCGCTCTCGGAATCGGCTTTAGAGGCGATCGGTCGCAGAATCAAATCAGAGTTCCCACCTGGTGCGGAAAGTCATTGGCAGAAAGGCCGCGATTGCATGGCCTACCGTGACTTGGAACGCAACCCACCCATTCAGCTCAAAATCCTTTGCGCCTCAAAAGCTGCTGGGCGCGACATGGTGGAGGCGATTTTTCGAGTTTTGGGGGAGGCTCCCGACTGGTCTAAGGCCCACTTCAGCCAAAACGAACAGGAAGGGACGGCCTACCCGGTGGTTCCTGGCTCCGATACGGTGCTGGGGCGATCGCGCAAATTGCCACGACGGCGGCCCATGGCCAGGGTGAAGCTCCAATATGCCGTGGCGCACATCTGGCCTGTCCCTGTCCCCATTCCGATTTATGACACAACGGGGCGGTTTGGGGCCGCGCTGGTTAGGGGGTAGTGATGCCTGTGCGGCGATCGCCTGTACCCAAGCCCGATCGGCCGGAGTTTGCGAGGAGACCTATTAGGTTTCCGGCTGTTTTTTGGAGTTCCAAGTGGGGTCAGACTGAGAGCAGAATTCAATCACGCACCTGCTTTCAGGGCTTAGGTAATGGCTAACTCGCTCGTTCAAAAGATGCTTGAGGATAAACCGGGACTGATCTTCGCAGACGGCGAATGGATCGGTGTCAAGGTTGCTGATCTGCTGGGCCCCGTAACCGTACCTACTTCGGCGGAGGCCATTGGAGATGACCTTTTGATGGGTCTCTTGTATCGCCTGATGGAGGTGGTCTCCAAGGCCGAAGATGCATGGGTTCCGCCTGCTGGCACTAAAAAGGTCAACTCCCTATCGGTGGTTGAATCTACGTCCTTGCAACAAATTGCGCCAGGCGTTCGGGGTGTGATCAACCAAGCCACGATCCGAGTGGTGCAGCCGGTTGAAATGCAGCAAGTCGAAGCGGTTCGGTCTTAAGGATTGAGTGGGTTTGACGGCATCAAACCCGCTCTATGACTGTTTTTTTTAAGTGGTAGGGCAAGACAATGCGCAAGCGACGGTTTAATCGGATCAAGCAAGCAATTAAAAACGGGGCTACTGGCGGATACCTGACTAAGTACCTCAGTTATCAGTCCGGGTCCAGCCCGCTCACGATTACCAAGGTGGTAGATCGTAAAGGCACGATCAAGAAGGCTCTAAATCCTTTTGGTGACGCTGCTACTGTGCCGGTGTCTCTACTGGTGTCTTTTACGGGCCGAGCGGCCGCGGCTCAGGCGGGCTTCGGGGTTACTGATACCATCCTGGCTCTTGATGATGTTGACGCTTCAACGGTCAAAAATCGGGGCTTTTTGCCGGCCAAGGCTGTTTTGACTGAGCGGTCGTCTGGATCGGCCCCTAAAGTCAGCGGAATCACGGGGTTATCTTACAAAAAACCAACCAGCAGCGATTCTTTCACTTTGCCTTTTGGTCAGGTCACGGGGGAGGGTGAGTTTGAGCGTCAGGCCGTTATCGTCGCTGCCGTGACGGCTGCATCTTCCCCAACCAACATCAAATCGGTCAGCTTTAAGCCTGAGCGAATGTACTCGTAACGATGCGTTATCTGGAGCCGCTGGAAGACTGCTTTCGGCCTGAGCTGGTCTGTCTCCCCGAGTTGGAGGACAGCGACATTTTGGCAGCCTGCCAGCAGCTCTGGACGATCAATCAGGCGCTCGATCAATTTCTGTACGGCAATCTGAGCGAAAGTGATTTTTGCGACATTTTGGAGGCCAACGGCCAACAGATGGATGATTACCTGGCGATCGCGATCGCCAACACAGAATTGATCGGGCTGGATTTAACTTAGGGGCGAGATCGGCATGGGCTGGGACTTCCTGGGGTTGCATGAACTGGATTTGCTGGCTAGCAACGCCTGGGAATTTCCTTTCCTGGTGCTGCCGGTGTCGCCGCTCGATCACTTTGCGGTGCGGGTGACCTATGTTGCTGGGATTGTGATCGTTGCCGGTAAGCAGCGCTACCCCACGATCACGGGATTACTTGGGCAGTTCCTCAAGGAACCGGGCCTGGCTGATAGCTATCAAGTTCAGACCCATCGCCTGTCATTTGAACAAGACCAATCAATCGTTTTTAACTTTGGCCCCCAAGGCCATACTTACGACGAAAGCACGGGCCAAACCGTGGCCGGGTCTACGATATGGCAACGCGACGGGGCGGGCAATCTCGAGCTGCGGACGGCGGTAGAAACCTGGATCGGGGTTAAGGCCGTGCCCAAAAAACGCGGGGTTAAGCCAGTCACGATCCTTACTTCCACAGGCGAGCAAGTCACTCGATATCCCTGGTGGTATGACACTGAGCGATCGAAATTCACGATCCAGGTTGAAATTTACACGGAGTAACAGGCGATGGATGCTGTGGGTTTCTTGAGCGATCGGCTAAAGCATTTAGAAGAAACGGTGAATCAGGGCGATCGCGCGATTTTGCTCGAGCTGGGTGAAATTCGTGAAAAGTTGGGGGGTGTCACTGGCCTGACGGATCAGGTGAACGACATCGATGGCCGGGTGAACGCGATCGAACAGTTGTTGGCCCGGGCCGGTGAAACGGGATTGGTGTTGGCGGCCCGGGCCGCCCGGGCGGCCCAAGCCATGCCCGGGGGCTGGCGCGGTTGGGGCCTGCTGGTCTTGGCCGGTGCGATCGCGGTTGATTTGCTGGTGGATCTGTTGGGCTGGGGGGAGCTGCTGCGGGCGATCGCTCACCGGCTGTTTTAAACTTCGCAGCTCAACCGTCGGTAATTTTGCCCAGATAAGTCGATCGCAGTTTGCCTGCCGATCGCCATCGCAGATACAGATACGGCCCATGGCGGCCAATTTTTTTTAGCTCGAAATATCCACCGCTCGGTTGTGCCGATTTTTCGGCTTTTCCACAACTTAGGGAGCGGTTTTCTTGGGTTTCGGCGGGGGTTTGCTCCCTAAGAGCTTGGGACAATCCCGCGATCGCATCCTGCAATAACAGCAGCTCCGAGGGGGATAGTTTGGCGGCGGCCTGGATGGCGATCGACAACCGATCGATCTTTCGATCGGCTTCCGGTGGTGCAGGTGGTGCGGTTGGTGCAGGCCCCCAACTGGGGTCAAGCTCCCTGCTTTTGCGATCGGGCTTCAATTCTGCCGAAATTGGGATGTTCCCAAAACCTAATGCGAGCTGCTCTCTCATTTCTCCCGGGGTAGAATTACCAAACCACAGAGCCTTTTCACAACTAAGCAAAACGAGCGATCGCGTCGGGCGATCGCTCGTTTTTTTTGGGCGCTACTCGGTTGGGGTCGGCGGATCTTCAGGTGCGAGCGTTTCTACAGTTTCCTGCCACTCCGCGAGAACTTGCTCTAAATTGCTCAGACGATCCTTGAGGCGCTGCTCCCTCTGCTCCAGGCGCTCTCTGTCTAATTGGCAATCCTCAATCTGATCTCGCAATTCCGCAATCAAGTAGCTCAGGGTTTTCCCGTGAGTTCGCGGCTTAGGTCGTTGCCCAGAAGATCCCGTGCAAAGCGTTCTACTAGCTCGCTGGCGCTGGTTCGTAGCGCCTTGGCTTTCACTGTCAGCAATTTGCGGGCAGTGGGAGTCAGGGTCAGTTCGTAAACCTTTTTTTGCTCGCCGTAGGTTGGTTTTCGTCCTGCTCGCATTGAAAGAGTCCCCCATAACTATCCCCCAATTTTATCCGGGATAATGCTTGATTTTTAATCCCGGATTGATTTACTATTTGAATTGTATCAGGGATAAATTGAAATTGAGCAAAGCGCCCCTGATGGCGCGGTCTATGACCAGCGCGGGATTTGGGGGAGACCGGCACAAACGGCGGCCGGCCACCTTGCACCCGAGATCACCGCGTGAATTTGCGTCCCTGATTGGTGTTGAGAGATTGGTTTGCAGCGGGCGATTCACCACACGGACGATCGCCCACTTTCCTTCCCCCCAAACTTCGGAAAATTGCCTATGCAGAAATCTATCTACGACGACCGCACTGAGGCTCTCACCTTCGGGGCAGAGCAACTGTCTCTACTGGTGGCCCGAGTTCGGCAAGCCCTGAAGGAACTGGGTTACACCATCCGCAAGCGCAACCAGCGCCCTGAGTGGCTGATCATCGCGCCTAACGAAAAATGGGCGCTGCTGGTCTATTCCCACGCCAACGGATGGGAAGTAAAGGGGCCGGCCGATAGCTCAGACAAAACCACGATTTCTGAAACCATTCAGCGTTTTATCGTTGCCGTCAGTGCATATGAAACGAGATCTCGACAGTCTAGACAATTGTGAGCTGATTGATCGCAGTCCATCTCTACCATGGGTCGTCTATCGGTTGGGACGGCCCAACCGCCACGGCCAGCGGTCGCGGATCCGTCAGGCCGCATTTACGAGCTACGTTCACGCTCAACTCTTCGTCCGGGGATTAATTGCCATTAATTCCGACTTGGCCCACTGCCTAGAAATTAAAAATTGCGAAGGGAGGTTACCCGATGATTCGATTGTTAGCCGTGCCTAAGGTGAATCGTCTCCATTGGCTCCATGCCTTGAGACCCGCTGGCCGGCTTTTACCGCTGCATCCTGGCGTACCGATCCGATCGGTGCGGCCTCGGCGGGATGTTCCCATCGGGGGTGAGGCCGAATGCTGGTGCTATGAGTTGTCCGATCAAGAGCTGACCGATTGGCAGAAATCAATCTTGGTCAGGTCAATGGACCAGGAGGGGCTGGATCGAGAAGCAACACTATGCAGGCTCGATCGCGGTTTCCCCGTGCCCGTTGCTGATGTCGATTTTGTCCAGATCGAAGCCAACGGGGCCATCCAAACGGTTGTGATGTTCCCAATTGAAATACCGGAGGTCACCGTTTCATGAATTCAGTGATTTGGGTGGGCGATCGCTTTTTGAATCTCGACTGGATTCGGCAAATCCATGCTGAGGCAAGAACTGGCGAGCTGACCATCGTTTGGGCCGATGGGGACACCCTGAACCTCAGTGGCACGATGGCCGTGGGCTTGTTCCATGCGCTCAAGGAACGGTGTGAGGGGAAAAACCTGGCGGTGGAAGTGATGCAAGATTTGCACACCGCTCTACCCGACTGGTTTCAGGAGCTTTGGGGCGTAGGTCAGTATCCGGAGCCAGTGGAGTTGGAAAACAACATCCTAGACGACCTTGAGTTTTAGACATGCCCCAAACTTGCTCGGTCTGACTCACCGGGCAAGCTTGGGGCAGCGTCCAAACCTGCTCCAACCGTCTGGCGATCGCGCTCAGGGCCTGAGGCATGAACCGAGCTTTCGCGCTCTTTCTGATTCATAGGCTCGGCGCGATCAATTGACGGTTTAACCCACACAACCGGCCCATAACCAAAAGCCGGTAAATGCCTTAAGAGGGAATTGAGCTAGGCAACTGTCCCGGCTTTTGGGTGATTCATAGGCTTGCTGTGTGGGGTCAACCAACACCCATTCATACCATGCGAGTTATTGGTATTGACGTAAGCAAAGCATCGGTCACAGCTTGCGTTACAGACACCAGACCGACCGAACCTCGACAATTTTATTACGATGCAAAATTTCTGACCCTGCCCGCCAACGCGGCCGGCATTCGGGCCTTGCTCGACTTGGGGGCCGATGTGGCCGTGCTCGAACCGACCGGAGTTAATTACTCCAAACTCTGGGGGACTCAGCTCGCCCGCGCCGGTGTGCGGGTGGTGCTGGTCGGCCACAAGGAGCTGCGGGGTTATCGTGCGGGCCATCTCGGATTACCCGATAAAGATGACGATGCTGATGCCTTGGCCCTGGCCTGCTACTACTGGGACTATTGCGACTCACCGCGGCGGTTTGTGTCCGATCGCACTGAGGCGATCGTGCAAATCAGGCGATTGGTGCTGAGACTTTGCCACCTCAACCGGGTGCAAAGTCCGATCGTTAATCGTCTGCGTCAGGATCTCGCGTGGCAATTCCCAGAGGTGGCCCATGTCAAATCAAGGCGGGTTTTGCTCTCAGATTTGCCGCCGCTTCTATGGAGCTGGATGGCTGGGCTGCGTCCGTCGGCCAAATATGATCGCCTGTACGCGGCGACCTGCGGGCTGGGATTGGATGAGCTGTCGCGCAACCATGCCGCGCGACTCTGCAATCTTCATGCTGAAGAATGCGCGATCGAACGTCAGCTTTACCAATATCTTCAGGCTCCTGACTTTGCACCCTATCGCAAGGTTTTCGCCCGATTTGGGTTTGGTATGCGGGTAGAGGCCTTACTGATTTCGCAGATTTACCCGATCGAGAACTACCTAGGGCCCGATGGGAAACCAGAGATCAAGATTCGCAAGGGTCGCAAGTCCGGTAACCCAACCAAGCGGCATCTCAGCCTGCGGAGATTTACCAAGGCCTTGGGCTGTGCTCCTGGGCGTGAAGAATCAGGCGACATGAAGCGCGTCCAGGTCGTTGGTGGATCTGATTTATGCCGCCGCGCTCTTTGGCAGTGGATCTTCACTCGGATCGAACCTGAGCGGGCCCGGCCGAAAAATCAAATTGGAAAGCTGCTGGGCGATCGGCTCGATCAAGAGAAGTCAACCAAGCCCATTAGGCTCGCTCGCTCCAGGTGCGCTGGCTACGCTGCCCGGTTGTTATTTTTCGAGCTGGTTGCATCCCTTATTACATAGGCAATGCTTTCAGTAATTTTGTGACCCCAAGCGATCGCTCGTATTTACGGGCGATCGCTTTGCTGTGTCTGGATGTTGGTGCTGCGATGACTCGCTGCATTTATATTGACTAGAGGGAATCTGAAGAGTCATCGTCGGCTGTTCCTAGGAAGCCGTTGCGCGATCGTTTTCCACTTCCACGGGCGGCACGTTGGGCAATGTGCAGCAATTGACCTGATCTAGGCAAACCTTGCCCCACTGCAACGCCCAACGCACCAAAGCCACCCGATTTTCGGTTCTGGTTTTGGTCAAGATATTACTGATGTGGTTATCAACCGTTCGCTTGCTGATCTCTAACTGCTCCGCAATATCTTGGTTGGTTAAACCAGCAGCCACTAATTCAACAATTTGCAGTTCGCGATCGGACAGGGAGATCCAGTTATCCATGGGACGGTAAGACTTTCCGTTTGTTGAATCCGTATATTTACTTATTTTCCCCCAGTTGCTTGGGGCCTGGGGAAGCGACAACCGGGCCGAGCGCCCCGTTGCTTCAGCAACTCAGATCCCTATGAGTGTACTTGACGATTCTTAACATGCCTATGGGGCACGGGCCGATCGATCCCAGCGGCCCTAAATCCAGCCCCGCAACCAGTAAGCCACCATCCCCACATATTCTTTAATGGCCCGAGTGGTGGCCCGCAAATTATCCGCATCGGGCAAGAAATTCAACGCAATTCCCTCTGGAGAACTGCGCCGCTCACGCTCATCTTGATCACTAAAAAGAAAATCCGTGGGAGCCGCGATCGCCTCAATTCCCAGCTTGCGAAAAATGGCGATCGAGCGCGGCATATGCATCGCTGAAGTCACCAACAACACCCGCCGCAACCGTTCCCGCTCCAAAATCTTCTTCACCTCTTCGGCATTTTGGCGCGTGTTCAAGGAGTTGGGATCCTGCAACATGTCCTCGCTCGGAACTCCCATTACTCCCGCCAACTCCGCCATGGCCGCCGACTCCGGCTGACCGCCCCCGCCCCGCCAAGCAATTCGACCGCCACTAAAAATCAGCTTCGGAGCCTTGCGATCGCGATAGAGCTTCACCGCATAGAGGGTGCGATCGCCCTCATCAGCCAGATCAATCCAAGGGCGAGGTGGCTCCGTGGACTTAATGCCCCCACCCAAAACCACGATCGCATCGGCCCGGGGCAGGTCACCGGAGCCGCCCGTTTGTTGCTGAAGCACCAGGGCCCGCGACTCCAGCGATCGGGTCAGGGCCACCGCCACCCACCCATTCGCCGCCGTCCACAAAATCACCAGCGCCAAGGCCACCGCCCAAGCCGCCCAACGCCCGCGCCGCATTGACAGCAACACCAACGCCGCCACCATCAGAGCGCAACTTAGCCCCAGGGGATAAAAAAACAGTGGCAACAGCTTCGATAAAAACAAAAACATGGGCAGCGATGGCAAGGGCAAAACAAGGACGAAAGCATAGTTCATCATTCATAATTCGCCTTTGCTTGTCAATCGCCGTTTCAGTTCATAAGCCAGCATAAGACAATGAAATCGATGAGTAATTTTTAAAGGTTTGGCACAAAGTTTAAAGCAATTCTTAAACAGGAATTCAACACAAAAATTACTGGAGCGAGTTGAGTTTTGATTTTGGGTTGATTTTCGGTAAAACTTAAGATTCAGATTAGATTTTCGGTTATCTATCATCAAAATTGTCAAAAATATTTAGGAAATCATTAATTAATTCAGCAAAAACCATTAAATATCGATCAGTTCATGATCGCATGAATCAAAGCACTTAATACGGGCTTAACCATTCATTGAATAGAAATTAAATGAAAACCAAGCCAGTCAACTCAGTAAAATTCAAGCTATAATTATTGCCGATTATTTTCAGCCAATCGCTTTTGATTGGTTTTAATCACGCTCAGAGTAATTAAGATTACCCTTTTAATCGGTTTTCAGAATTAGTCTGCTGGATTGGCTCAATGAATTGAAATGGGATCCTATGCAAACATCGATGACCTTGCCGGAACCGATAACCTTTGAAGCGGCGATCGAGCTAACGCAAGAATGGCTCGATCGCTGGGCTACTGGATCCTGGACAACAACAGAATTCGCAACGGCGGCCGCTCAGTTAGTGGCCAATGTGGCCGGGGCCCGTGGTTTTTTTGTGGTCTATTTGACCGATGAGCGATCGATTGTGGATCCTGCGCCGGAAGCCCTTGTGGTCACCCTCGCTCAATCGCCAGACCAAGTGTTGGAACTTTTGGTGAAAAACCTGGCCATGGCGGCGGCCATGGTGGTGATTCACGAGCGAGCGGGCGATGGGGCCATGGCTGACCAATCTCGCCGCACCAGCCGCCGATCGGGCAATTTGCTTCAGCAACTGGATCAGTATTTCGCCGCCCATCCGATCCTCCTGGCAAAAGCCGCCAGCCCTTCCATCACAGAGCTGCTGCACCAACTCCGAACCGCAGCCACCGAGCAAACCGGGCCCTTCGCTGACTTCCTGGAACGGTGGGGCTATGACGATTTGCAACGGCGGGCGATCGTGCGGGCGATCGAACATGTGGGTATGCAACCGGGTCGCTAGGGCAACGGCCAAGCGTTTTCGATCGAAAATCCGGCTAGCCACTCAACCGGCGGGGAAGTTTAGCCCCGATCGTCGCACTTGCCTGGGGTCTGGGGGCGATCAATCCCGATCGCTCAAATCCTCAACCCTGCGGGAGAACCCCATTGAGGCAAGGGGCTTCAACCCCTTGTCTTCCCTAAATTTCAAGCGCTATTACCCATACTGATATCAACACTAAAACTTTGAGATTAATTTTTGAATTAATTTTGGGATTAATTTTTGAATTATTGTGCCCGTTGTTACCGGATTTGCCTTGTTTACGCTTGCTTGGGACTTTCGATGCAACTCCGTAAACTCGTTTGTTTTTTGGGTGCTTTTTTTAACCCAACACTTAGACCAATTAGCTTTTATTTTCTAATTGATTATCTAGAATAATCGATCCTCGAAATCCATGACAAGCTCCAAAAAATAATTCGATGGGTAACCGAAAGTTATAAGATGCAAGGCTACCGACGGTAAAACACAGCCTCCACAGTCAAAAATCATTTTGACAATCTCTATCCATACCTTGGTGAATATCTGCGATTCATCAGTCAACTCATTCACAAATCAACCTATTCACAAGTAAAGGCATCACAAGTCAGCTTAAAAAGCAATGGAGATCTCCCTGAAATTTCATCGGGCGATCGCCTGTTTGTGGTTTTTGCTTAACGAAAATTCAAAATCAATGACACAAGAAACGATCGTGACCCGAAGCAAACAACCTTGGGGTAATCGTTGGCTCGCGTGGATTCTAGCCATGCTGGTTGGTGTGGGGGTTGTTCTCCGATTTAGCCATCTCGAAACCAAAGTGTATTGGGGTGATGAAGTATTCACCTCCTTTCGGATTGCGGGCTACACCCTCGCGGAAGTCAACCGGGAACTACTGGATGAGCGCCCCCGCACCGTGGCTGAACTGCAAGCCACCTATCAGCAACCCCATGAGCAGCGATCAATGAATGACACCATTCGATCGCTCGCGGAAGATGACCCCCAACACCCCCCTTTTTTCTATGTATTCGCCAGGATTTGGGAACAAATTTTAGGCAGTGAATTGGGCACGAAACGCGCTTTTGCAGCCCTTTGCAGCCTATTGCTCATTCCAGCATCGGCCGGCATTGCTGTGGAATTATTTGGTAGTCAATTGGCTGGCTGGATTGCGGCGGCCATGGTTTCCCTGTCGCCATTTCACTTACTTTATGCCCAAGAAATGCGGGAGTATGGCCTTTGGGCTGCCATGATTGCTCTCACCGGTTGGCTGCTCTTGCGGGCACTCAGAACGGGTGGCGTTTGGGCTTGGGTCGGGTGGAGTTTATCGCTCACCCTGTTGCTCTATACCCATCTGTTTTCAGTCTTAATTGCTGGGGGATATTGCCTAGTTGCAACCTATTGGCTCTGGCGATCGAGTCAGTCTGTTCCGGCTGATCAATCTACTCTCACTCGATCATTTTCTGCGGCTAATCAATCCGCAATAACCGAGCAAGTTGCTTCGGCAAATGCTCCCCCAGTGCTACTGTCCAGGCAATGGCAATTCTTTGGAATCAGTACCCTCAGTGCTGGCGTTTTATTTTTGCCTTGGATCATTGCCACTCTCCAAAACCTCAGCACCATTTCCCGCACTAACGGATTTACTGCCCAAGCCGTTCCTCTCAGCACATTGCTTTATAACTGGTGGCTAAATTTGGCCCGACCATTTGCAGATTGGGAGCCAACAGGACAGATTTTGAGCAACCCGATCGCGGCGCAGGGAATTGTCTTGGCTATTGCCATTTTGGTGGCCATTAGTTTTTGGAACTTGGCTTATCGTCAACCGCTGTTGAGTCGGTTGTTGTTGTGGGCAATGATGGGATCGCAGGGCTTGGCATTGGTGATTTTAGACCTCAGCCAAGGAGGATTTCGATCGGCCATTATTCGCTACCTTGCACCTTGTTATTTGGGCTTACAACTGACCATCACGGGCTATTTGTCAACGCTGTTGCTGCCAAATACTATTCCCGATCGCCCTGCTCAGCAAGCTCATCATTCATCCAAATTCTTGTTCATCAAGCAGAACATTGATCAGAACATTCATTACATTCATCGGCGGCTCATTGCCTATGGCCTTTTGGCTATCCTGTTGATCGCGGGCGGCAGTTCTTGCGCCATGATTTTGCCTGCCAATACTTGGTGGAACAAACAAGGGAGCTATGCAATTCCTCCCTTAGCTCAAGTCATTGAGCGCTATGAATCACCTTGGATTGTTGCTTACGACACCATGCCGCGCATGTTCTCCCTCAGCTATCACCTCAATTCTCGGGTCGTGATGCAATTTATACATGCTCAGTCACCTGTAAATGTGCCCCCAAATTATGATCTGCTGTTGTTTCGTAGTTCCCTTGAGGTGCGCGATCGACTGCGGCGTTCTGGCTGGCAGCTCGATCGCCAATTTCAAACCAGCACCATCTATCCCTATCTATCTCCCCTGGACAAACAGGCTCAACTTTGGCTGGATTCGGCGCAGCGCAATTCCCTGCTTCCTTGAACAGGCCTTCGATTGACCCAATCTCGATTGGGCGCAGTCAAACTCGATCAGTCTCAATGAATCTCGATCCATTCCGACTCATCCAGACAAGTCGAAATTCATTGGGATTGATCCAACCCAGCTGCGTCAGGTTAAGGGGGAATTTACCGGATTCGGTCTGTGTCGCCTGTCTAGTTAGTTATCAGGAATTTTGAAGGATAATTAGACTCAAGGGGGTGAATTAGTGCTAGAACAAATTTAGGTTGTTGCAGGAATCTTCCATGCGATCGACCATCGTCTAGCTCGTAATGGAGAAAGCACCAAGTTTGTTCTTCGTCTTTGCCGATTCGGATCACCCTCGAATTTAATTGCTTCGTAATGTATAAAAAAGCTCTTTGTTATCACGGAAATAACAGTTAAATGGAAATTAATAGGCATTTTGGCAAAATCATCAGTGAGAATTGATACAACTCCTTCGTTCTAAATTTGCAGCACCCCTGAGCCGTTCCAGTCAGCAGCAGCGGATCCAGCAAAAAATCGATGAAAAAGCTTGAACCCCCAATGACAGCGATCGGGTCATTTTCTTAAAGATAGTAAGGCACTGATAGTTGCATAATCTTTCAAGGAATTAAACCTCCCAGGAATTAGTAGTCATGAAGCCTATTCTTAGCTTGCTATTGTTTCAAGCCTCAGATGAGGATGTTTTATCGATTATTCGAGAACTTTATCATCATCACTTTAATTTAAGTTGGAAGTGGGTTAAAAATACCAAGCAATTACAAATTGCCCTGGCAAAACAGTCATGGGATTTAATTATCTCTAATCATCAAGATGCTGGATTAAGTGCTTTTGATGTTCTCAAAATTCTACAATCATCCAAACGTGATATACCGCTGATTGTTATTTCAGAGGTGGTCGAGGATAGTCTAGCCGTTGACCTCATGCAGGCGGGCGCGGTGGACTGTTTTGTTAAGGGCAATACCACCCGCCTCCCGGAAGTGATCCGTCGCGAAATTCGTGAGGCCCAAATTCGCAGAGAACAGCGCTTAGGGGCATCCCAATTAGAAGCAGTTCAAGAGCGGTTGCAATTGGCGATCGAAAGTTCTGGGTTGGGATTGTGGGATTGGTTTATCGATCGCGGCGAGGTCACCCTCAACGAACGTTGGGCTGACATGATTGGCTATACCCTCGAAGAACTAGCCCCCATTCAATTAGGAACCTGGCAAAAATACACCCATCCTGAAGATTGGCCGAAGGTAGTTTCGGCGCTGGATAGCCATTTTCAAAACCAAACCAGCGCCTATGAATGTGAATTGCGAATGCGCCATCGATCGGGGCACTGGGTTTGGGTGCTGGCAAGGGGCAAAGTTGTTGAGCGCGACGCAACGGGCCGCCCTTTGCGGATCACAGGGACACATCTAGATATCACAGAGCGCAAAGAATCTGAATCCTTGCTCAGCAAACGGGAGCGCTACCTAACTGCAATTGTTGAGATCCAAAAGCAACTTTTATCCAACCATACGGATCAGAATATCTATCAAACAATTTTGGAAATTCTGGGGCCCATTGCCGGAGCCGATCGGATCTATGTGTTTGAAAAGCACCAGGATCGGTTTGGAAATTCTCTCATTAGCCAACATGGGGAATGGTGTCGCCCTGGCATTCAATCTCAGCTTAGCAATCCCCAATTTCAGAATTTGCGTTGCCATCCTGAATCCAACCATTGCCTTTTTCAGCTAACTCAAGGGCAGTTAATTAACAGCTTGGTTTCCGATGTTTCAATGTCGGAATTTCAGGCTTTAATTGCACCAGAGGTGGCGGCAGTTTTGATGCT
The DNA here is from genome assembly GCF_014698235.1 of Limnothrix sp. FACHB-406. Lineage (NCBI taxonomy): Bacteria > Bacillati > Cyanobacteriota > Cyanophyceae > Pseudanabaenales > Pseudanabaenaceae > Limnothrix > Limnothrix sp. FACHB-406. The sequence continues at coordinate 319,352 of NZ_JACJSP010000001.1, forward strand.
GCCCTTGATGGTGGATGGCCAATTTTTTGGGTTTATTGGGTTCGATCGCGTCACTCCAGACCTGTGGGATGCGATCGAAATTAATCCCCTCAGTTCCGTTGCGGCTGCGATCGCCCTGTTCAAGGAACGAGAACTGGCAGTGCGGGCCTTGGCGCGCTTAAACCAAGAGCTAGAGGAGCGGGTGGAGCAGCGAACCGCCGCCTTGCAAGACAGCGAAGCCCGACTACAAGCAATTATTGATTTTGCCCCCGCTGTGATTTACGTTAAGGATCTCCAGGGTCGCCACACCTTGGTTAATCGATCATTTTTGAAGTTTTTTAGCTGCACTAAGCGTGAAATTCTAGGCAAAACCAATCAAGAGCTTTTCGAGCCAGAGTTGGCTAAAATTCTCAGTGAAAACGATGATGAAGTCTATCGGCTCGGTCGTTTTCAGCAGTATGAAGAAGAGGCAGAAATTAATGGCAGATTCTACACGTTTTTGTCTAATAAATTTCTGTTGCTCGATCGAGACTGGCAGCCCTACGGTCTCTGTGGGATTTCGGTAAACATCACATCCCGCAAAGAAGCTGAGAAAGCCATTCAGCGACAACTGGCAATGATGGAAGCTGCCATTGATGGCATTGCCCTCATTGAAAATGGTCAGTTGACCTATGCAAACCAAGCCCATGCCAATTTGCTTGGGTTCGATCGGGTTGAAGAACTCATCGGTCAACCTTGGCAACAGTTCTATGACCCCCTGGAAACTGAACGATTTGAGCAGCATATTTTGCCCCAGCTCCAGCGCGATCGCTCCTGGCAAGGAGAGGCGATCGCCCGGCGCAAAGATGGCAGCACATTCTATGAAGGGCTGTCCCTCACATTGTCCGAAGATGGCACTTTAATTTGCGTCTGTCGGGATATTAGTCATCAAAAACACACAGAGGCACAACTAACGAGTCTTTCTAATCGTTTAGCCTTGGCGTTGCAATCGGCAGCGATCGGGACATGGGAATGGAACTTTCAAGATGAAGTTCAATGGGATTCGCGCATTCGTGAAATTTATGGCTGGCATAACCCCGATCGCGATCCCACTTACCAAGATTGGCTGAACTGCTTACATCCAGAAGATGCCATGGCAATGGAAGCCTTCAGGGAATCCATCATGAATCATCAAGGGGAATTAAACCTAGAGCTGCGCATTAACCGCCCCAACGGGGAACAACGGTTTGTGCAATGTTTTGCGATCATTGAGCACGACACCAACCATCAACCTCTGCGCATGGTTGGGGTTAACTATGACATTACTGAGCATAAACAAGCAGAACATGAAAATCAGTCGCTGAAGGAACGATTGGAATTTGTTCTTTCGTCCAACCCAGCAATTATTTACACTTGTCAGCTAGGCGAAAATTATCGATTTACCTTCGTCAGCCGCAACATTGAGTCAATTTTGGGCTATCCCAAAGAAGAATTTTTGCAGAATCATGCCTTTTGGCTAGAGCATATTCACCCAGAAGACTTAACCTATGTCCTTGACAGCCTGCATAATTTAAACGACCTGAAATATCATGTTCGCGAATATCGGTTTTTGAAGAGCAATGGCAGTTATTGTTGGCTGCATGACGAGTTTCGGGTGGTTTACGATACCCAAGGTAAACCCCTAGAACTGGTGGGTTACTTTGCCGATATCAGCGATCGCAAGGATACTGAAGAAGCCCTCAAGCAAACCAATGCGCAATTGGAACGGGCCACCAGGCTCAAGGATGAGTTTTTGGCCAGCATGAGCCATGAGCTAAGAACGCCTCTCAATGCCATTTTGGGCATGTCGGAAAGTTTGCAGGAAGATATTTTTGGACCAATTACGCCAGAACAAACGAAGGCCGTTGCCACCATTGAAAAAAGTGGGCGGCACTTGCTGGAGCTGATTAACGACATTCTGGATTTGTCGAAAATTGAAGCCAATCGCCTGGAATTAGATTTGGATTTGGTTTCGGTTTGGGATCTGTGCGAAAACAGCTTGGCTTTTGTGAAGCAGTTAGCTTCGCAGAAAAAAATTGCCCTGAAAGCCTCGATCGCTGAAAATCTGCGGGATTTGTCGATTCAAGTGGATGGGCGACGGATGCGGCAGGTTTTAATCAACTTGTTGAGCAATGCGGTTAAATTCACGCCGGATTCTGGGGCCGTTGAGCTGGTGGTGATGATGGAAGAAGCACCGCAAAAACCACCCTATGAACCGCTCGATCGAGAACCGATCTCAACATCTATTTCAGCGCCGATCGAAGCTTCAAATTCCCAAGCTTCAGGTTCCCAAGCGTCAAGCTCCCAAAGTTCCTATTCAGATTTTCGACCGGCCCAAATTTGCTTCACTGTTCGCGACACAGGCATTGGCATCGCGCCAGAAAACCTATCAAAACTGTTCCAATCTTTCGTACAAATTGACAGCCGCCTCAGCCGCCAATATGCAGGCACAGGCCTAGGCTTGGCCCTGGTGAAGCGCATCACTGAATTGCATGGCGGTCGGGTCAGTGTCAGAAGCGAAGTGGGCCAGGGCAGTTGTTTTCAGGTGTATTTGCCCTGTTGGTCAAAGGGGCCAACGCGATCGCCCAGTGCTTCTGAAGTAGCCCCGGGACTCCATAGCTCACTGCCTGCTTGCAACGGAACCCAATTGATTGACCTACAAGCGATTGAAACCGGTCAGCCATTAATTTTGTTGGCGGAAGATAACGAAGCCAACATCATGACCATTTCCAGCTATCTAAAGGCACAAAACTATCAGATTCTATCGGCCCAAAATGGCCGAGAAGCTATCGAAATGGTGCGATCGCACCAACCCGCTTTGGTGTTAATGGATATCCAAATGCCAGAAATGGACGGGCTGACGGCTATTGCCCAAATTCGCCAAGATCCCGACTTTCAATCCTTGCCGATCATTGCCTTGACGGCCCTCGCTATGGCAGGCGACCAGGAACGGTGCTTGCAAGCGGGAGCCACCGCCTACTTGAACAAACCCGTTAAGCTCAAGCAATTGGCGAATATGATCCAGGAGTTATTGAAGCAATAACCCAAAAAAGTTCTGAAGCTAAGGAGCTGAAGCTAAAAATCTGGAGTTAAAAATCTGGAGTTAAAAATCTGGAATCAAGCCCCTAGAGCAACACCAAGGGACTATGGCAAAGGCTCAGTCACCAATACTTCAGCAGATATTGAAAAAGCCCAAAAAAGAAAAGCCCAAAAAAGCTCAAAACTAAATTTGGGTATGTTTCACGTTATCAAACCGGGCTGCATATCCTAATCTAGAACTGAATGAAACCTTGAATAGGCTTGCTACATCACCAACCATGACCCGCGACCCCCTATCTTGGACTGATTTAGCAGCGCTGACCCAATGGCAACCGAACTTAGTTCATGGGCCCACCAATTCCCAAGCAAAATTGCGACTCTTTGGGCAGCCGGACGCTGAACCCCGCGTCACGCTCTATCGCGATCACCACGCTTGGTGTCCCTATTGCCAAAAGGTTTGGCTTTGGCTAGAGGAAAAGCAAATTCCTTACCGCATCGAAAAGGTCACGATGTTTTGCTATGGCCAAAAGGAGCAATGGTATAAGCAAAAAGTGCCCTCGGGCATGTTGCCAGCCCTGGAACTAGATGGGTATTTGATCACGGAAAGTGATGATATTTTGCTGGCTTTGGAGCAGGCATTTGGGCCATTGATCTATGGCATGGAGTCGGCGCTGGTGTTGCCTTTGCGCCGTTTGGAACGGTTGCTGTTTCGGGCTTGGTGTTCCTGGCTTTGCTATCCAACCTTGTCTGAGCAGCAGGAGGCTCGAAACCGGCGGCAATTTCTGGAGGTGGTGACCTCCGTTGAGGCGGCCTTGGCGGCAACGCCTGGGCCTTATTTTTTAGATCAATTCAGTACGGCAGATGTGATTTTCACGCCCTATGTGGAGCGGATGAATGCCAGCTTGTTTTACTACAAAGGCTATTCATTACGAGACGAAAATCCCCGTTTGAAAGATTGGTTTGCGGCGATGGAAACTCGATCGACCTATCGCGGAACCCAAAGTGATTTTCATACCCATGCCCATGATTTGCCGCCACAAATGGGCGGCTGTTGGGAAAACCAAGATCCACAAACTGCGATCAATCAAACCAAGGTGGATCATGGCCCTTGGTTGGGCTTGCCGGACGCAACCTATGAGGAGCCAGACACGGCCCGATCGGAGGCCCTATTTCGGATGGTGAAGCATCGGGCGAATTTAATTCGGGTGAATCCCAGTCACGATGAGCTGGTGGATCAGGCGTTGCGCTGTGCCCTGACGCGGATGATGACGGGTGAGGTTTGTGTGCCGCCGTCGGGGTCGGATGTGGCGTTGCGATATCTGCGCGATCGAATCAGCGTGCCTCGGGATATGTCGATTTATGCGGCGAAATATCTGCGTGAAGCCCTGGAGGCGACGGCGGCCTTGGCGGGCGATCGCCAGGGGCCACCGATTCCCACCAAGCACCGCCGCGATCAGGATCCAGCGAATTTCTTGCGCTGAGGATGAATCCAAGACGGTTGGGAATGGCTCAGTTGGCACACGATCGCGCCCCATACAGCCACAGCACCACCTGATCCAGCGCGGCCCGCAGGTCACGGGTGGGGGTGTTGGCGTGGTCAATCATCAAACTGAAGGCCACGGGCCCCCACTCAGGATGGTTCAGATAGCCAGACAGGGCCGCCACGCCGGTCAGCGTACCGGTTTTGGCGCGTAACTGGCCCGCTAGGGGAGTATCCCGAAAGCGATTGGCCAACGTGCCGGTTTCCCCCGCGATCGGCAGGGAATTTTCGTAAATCTGGGCATGGGGCGATCGAGCCATGATCGTCAGCAGTTGCACGATCGCCTCGGGGCTAACCAGGTTTTGGCGCGACAGGCCCGCACCGTCCACCAGCCGATAGGCCGTTGGATCCAAACCCAAATCAGTCAAGATGGTTGTGAGCCGATCCATGGGGCGATCAGGATCCAACCAACGCAACAGGGCCTCCGCCCCCAAGTTATCGCTGGCTTGGTTCACCTGGCTAATCACCGCCGCCAGATTGGCGGATGCCAGTTCCGCCGTGGGCTGTCCCAAGGGCCCGGGCGGATTCCGGAGATTCACGATCGGGACAACGGGCGGATTCCGAAACCGATCGTAGGCAGGGGCAGGCAGGGGGGCCACTTCCAAGGGCGATCGCTGCCAATTCACGGTCGGCGGTGGCGGCGGGGCCACCAACGGGCGCGATCGCACCTGGCGAAAAAATTGCTCCGACAGGCGATCGGCAATCAGCCAAGCGAATTGTTGGCCCGGTCGGGGATGGGCCACTTCCGCTTGGGCCGATGTGCCCATGGGCAGCCCCCCAGTGAACAGAATCAATCCTGTTTGTCGATCGCGCTGCAATTGCCAGGTGGGTTCCGCGTCGGCCGGCAAAGCTTGAAATTCCCGAGGCTGAAACCAATTCAACAACCCTTCCACTGGCTCTTGGGTTTGCACTTCCAAACTCGGCGCACCGTCCAAAAACTGGGGGCGAAAGGTCAAGGAAACGGCGTTGCGATCGACTATGGCCCGGTTCACCACGGGAGCGTAACCATAGGTCAAATCATCCCATTCCCAACTGGGCGGAGTTTCTGAGCGATCGAACACCACCACATCCAGCGCCTCCGTGGGCGGGTGCAAGGTCGCCAGGCGATCGGCCCAAGCCTGGAGTTGTTGGTGGGTGATGGTGGGGTCACCACCGGGCACAATCCACCAAGCGGGCCGGGGTTGGGTGGCGCTTTTGGGTCGCCAATAGGCCCGCGTGGGCGATCGAAACTCGGGGCCCAACGCCGCCAGGGCCGCCGCCGTGGAAAACAACTTGGCATTGGAGGCCGGCACAAAAAATTGTTGAGCTTGCCCCTGAATCAAGGTTTGGGGATTGGCAGGATCCAAGGTGCGGGCCAGAAATCCCCAGTGCGATCGGGCCCAGCGGGGATCCTGTTGCCATTGGGCGATCGCGGCGGGCAAATCCGCCAAGCAACGGGGTTGGGCTGGCTCCGTGGCCCCGGCAACTCCAGCCCCCAACAGCCCGATCGCCCCGATCGCCGCCAACCCTTGAGCAGCCCAGCGTCCCTTGATTCGATCGCCCATGACGATGTTTATTGACAAGATTGATTGGTAATGTTCGCTTGAAAACGCTCGTTAACCGTCCATTAGACGGCAATTCGCTCATCGGGCTTCAGCTTTAACTCAGCTCTAACTCAACTCTTAGCCAAGCCCCAATCCAGATCCAATCCAGATCCAATTCAGATCTAAGTTGCAGCCATGACAGATTGCTCCCGCCGCCGCCCCCTACAATAGGAGGCAGTCGAGCTTCTGAACCGCCTGCCCAGTGCTAGGCGATCGATCTGCCCAGTCTCATTGGTAGCCATTCTGCCAGGGCGATCGACCCGATCGCGCCCCCCGTTTTCACTGCCCCATCCAACTGATCGCCGTTTTCGATTTTTCCTAATTTATGGAGTTTCAGCTCACCGAACGCCAAGAGCGCATTTTGTTCGCCACCATCCGTCACTACATCTCCACGGCCGAGCCGGTGGGGTCAAAGGTGCTGGTGGAAGAATATCAACTGGATGCGAGTCCGGCGACGGTGCGAAATGCCATGGGGGCCTTGGAAAAGGCCGGCTTGCTCTACCAACCCCACACGTCAGCCGGGCGCGTCCCATCGGACTCGGGCTATCGGGTCTATGTCGATCGTTGCGCTGTCCCGTCCGATCGCACAGCCCAAAAGGTGAATCAACTCCTGAGCGATCGCCTGGATGCTTCGTCGCCCCACTTGGAAGTGTTGCTGAAGGGAGCGGCCCAGTTATTGGCTCGCCTCAGCGGTTGTATTGCGGCGATCGCCTTGCCCCAAACCCGCACGGTTCAAGTGCGCCATGTGCGACTGCTGCCCATGGAGGTCGATCGGGTGATGGTGTTGGTGGTGACGGATGATTACCAAAGCCACTCCGCGATCGTGCCCTTACCGAACACCGAAGAGGCTCCCCTACCGGATCCGGAAACCCTGGAGCGGGAGTTGGTGATTCTGTCGAACTTTTTGGATGCTCGTCTGCGGGATCACTCCTTCTTGGCCGTGGCCCATTTGGATTGGGATGAGCTGGGCCGGGAGTTCGATCGCCGGGGCCAAGCTCTGCGGGAAGCCTTGATTCATTTGGCGCGCCGGGCCCAAACCCCGATCGCCACCCGAATTTTGATTAGCGGCGTGTCGGAGGTGTTGCGCCAACCAGAGTTTTCGGAGCTGCAACAGGTGCAAACCCTGATTCATCTGCTGGAAGCGGAACAAGATCAACTGTGGTCGCTGATTTTTGATGAGCCAGAAGATGAGCGCCGGGTGCGCATCCGCATTGGCATGGAAAACCCCTGGGAACCCATTCAGGGTTACACGCTCATTTCTTCCCTCTACGGCAACGGCCTATCGCCCCTTGGCAGTGTGGGCATTTTGGGCCCGACCCGGCTGGACTACGATCGGGCGATCGCCGCCGTGGGGGCCACCGCCGACTATCTATCCGAGGTCATGGGCGCGTCAGGATCGGAACTGCTAGCAGGTCGCTACCACCCGGCGATCGGCAACCCCGATAGCTCCGGTTAATTGCCCCCAAGCTATGGACATCAGCCCTTGAGATGCGAAATGGGCGTGGTTGCCAGACCCGATCGACCGGGGTGCTTCCGGGTGCAACGAACGGCCCCGCCCGTGGCAAGATAGGGGCGATCGATTCGCAGGAGCAGCGACCATCTTGGAAGTGACGTTTTTGGGCACGAGTTCTGGCGTACCGACCCGATCGCGCAACGTTTCCAGTTTGGTGTTGCGGTTGCCTCAGCGGGCCGAAGCTTGGTTATTTGACTGCGGCGAAGGCACGCAACATCAGCTTTTGCGCAGTGAAGTGCGATCGAGCCAAATCACCCGCATTTTCATCACCCACATGCATGGAGATCATATCTTTGGGTTGATGGGATTGTTGGCCAGTTCTGGCTTGGCGGGGCAACCTCACCCGATCGATCTCTACGGGCCGGCCGATTTATCGGGGTATTTAAAAGCCTGTCAGCGCTATTCCCAAACCCGGTTTTCTTTTCCCATCAAAGTCCACACCGTGGAACCGGGCAAAATCTTTGAAGACGACGAATTCACGGTGCATTGCCAACTGCTGGAGCACCGGGTTCCGGCCTATGGTTATGCGGTCACGGAAAAAGATCGCCCCGGCCGATTTGATATTGAAAAAGCTCGGGCCCTGGAAATTCCCGCCGGCCCGGTTTATGGCCGCCTGAAGCGCGGCGAAACCGTCACCCTGCCCGACGGCCGCACAGTTGACGGCCAAACCCTCTGTGCGCCGCCGGAACCAGGACGCAAATGGGTTTATTGCACCGACACGGTGTTTTGTGAGCGATCGATCGAGCTAGCCCAGGATGCCGATGTGCTGATCCACGAGGCCACCTTTGCCCACGCGGATTCACAATTGGCCTTTGAGCGGCTCCATTCCACCACCACCATGGCCGCCCAAGTGGCCTTGGCGGCGCAGGTCAAAACCCTGATCATCACGCACTTCAGCCCCCGCTACGCCCCGGGCAACGCGATCGACTTTCACGATTTGCTGAACGAGGCCCGAATGATTTTTCCCAACACGGAAATGGCTAAGGACTTTTGGAGCTATGAAGTGCCCCGCCGCCGGGCGATCGACCTGGCCTCGGCTTAGGCCAATCAGCCCGGGGCCAATCAACCTAAAGCCCGTTGATACTGATTCACAACATCGATGAATGTCGATCGATGCTGACCAGTGCCGACCAGCGCCAATCAACCGATCGATGGGCGATGTCTCAGATCGATCGAGTCTGTACGCCATGACCCGCCGAATTGCGAGTCGCACGGTATAGTTACCCCAATCCGTTTTTCGCGCAACCATGTACGACAAGATTACGCCCCCCACCGTCGGTGAAAAAATTCGCTTTGAAAACGGTCAACCGATCGTCCCCGACAACCCGATCGTTCCCTTCATTCGCGGCGATGGCACGGGCATTGACCTTTGGCCCGCCAGCCAGCGCGTGCTTGATGCGGCGATCGAACAAGCCTACGGTGGTCAGCGCAAAATCTCCTGGTTCAAGGTCTATGCGGGCGACGAAGCCTGTGAAGTCTACGGAACCTATCAATATCTCCCCGAAGACACCCTCACGGCCATTCGGGAATATGGCATGGCGATTAAAGGCCCCCTCACGACTCCCGTTGGCGGCGGCATTCGATCGCTCAATGTGGCCCTGCGGCAAATTTTTGATCTCTACGCCTGTGTTCGTCCCTGTAAGTATTACAACGGCACGCCTTCTCCCCACAAAAGCCCTGAAAAACTGGACGTGATTATCTATCGGGAAAACACCGAAGATATTTACCTGGGCATTGAGTGGAAACAGGGCACTCCTGGCTGCGATCAATTGATTGATTTTCTGAACAATCAACTGATTCCCGAAACTCCGGAACTGAAAAATAAACAGATTCGGTTAGATTCCGGCATCAGCATCAAACCCATCAGCATCACCGGTTCCCAGCGCCTAGTCCGTCGGGCGATTCAAAACGCCCTGCGGTTGCCCAAAAATAAACAGGCCGTGACCTTGGTTCACAAGGGCAACATCATGAAATACACCGAAGGAGCCTTCCGGGATTGGGGCTATGCGGTGGCAACCGGTGAATTTCGTGCCGAATGTGTGACAGAGCGGGAGTCGTGGATTCTGAGCAATAAAGAGAAGAATCCTGACCTGTCGATCGAGGACAACGCCAAGCTGATTGACCCCGGCTATGACAGCTACCCCGCCGAAAAGCGGGAAGCCATTTGCCAAGAGGTGCACGAGGTTCTGGAAGCCATTTGGGACAGTCACGGCAACGGTCAATGGAAGGAAAAAGTGATGGTCAACGATCGCATCGCTGACAACATTTTCCAACAGATTCAAATTCGCCCCGATGAATATTCAATTCTGGCGACCATGAACCTGAATGGCGATTATTTGTCCGATGCCGCCGCCGCGATCGCAGGCGGTTTGGGCATGGCTCCGGGGGCTAACATTGGTGACAACGCAGCCATTTTTGAAGCCACCCACGGCACTGCGCCCAAGTATGCGGGATTGGATCAGGTCAACCCGGGATCGGTGATTTTGTCTGGCGTAATGATGTTGGAATTCATGGGCTGGCAAGAGGCGGCTGATCTGATTAAGACCGGTTTGGCCAAGTCGATCGAACAGCGAGAAGTGACCTACGATCTGGCTCGACAGATGGAGCCGCCTGTCAATCCGCCGCTGAAGTGCTCGGAATTTGCTAGCGCCATCATCAAAAACTTCGACTAGGGCTTGATGGGCCAAGGGGCCAAACCCTCCTACCTAAAACAGTCTAAAACAGTGGGTTCATCACCCGCTGTGCTGTGGAAGGGCTGACCTTGGCCCCGGCTCGATCGGCTCTCAACCAATTTCCCTAAATAATTGCTGGTCAGTCATGGCCATGCCTGGCTGACTGGCTTTAATGGCGATTTTTGATGGCGATTACTTAATGCTGATCGATGGTATAAACCATGACTTCATCGCCCAAATTGAGTTAATCCCAAAGTGACTTGCTGTTTACAATTTTTTGAAATTGGCCGAAGTGTCTGTAAAAAATGCTGTTAAGTTCTGGTTTATACAATTAGTCGCCAGTCTTTAAAAGTCGGGCTATGGTGATGAAGACTCCCTTCACAGGGGCTTCTTCTCGGCCAATCTCGATCAAATTCAAGTAATCGCAGTTTGCTGCGGTTTTTCACTCCTTTTGAACAGAAGCGTGATTTGGAACGAATGCTAATGGATACCGTGACTGTGCAAGATTTGGCAGCCTATTTACGCGAACCGACCGGTCTGGTGCAACTGGTGGATGTGCGGGAACCCCAAGAATTGGCCTTGTCGCAACTCCCTGGATTTATTAATTTGCCTCTGAGTGAATATGAGCAATGGAGCACCATGATCGAATCGATCCTGAACTTTAATCAGGAAACCTGGGTGATCTGTCACCACGGGTTACGATCGGCTCAAATGTGTCAGTGGCTAGAGGGGAAGGGTTGTCAAGTCGTGAAAAATATCACAGGCGGTATTCATGCCTATGCCCTAGAGATCGATCGCTCAGTGCCCCTTTACTAGGTTTTCTTTGGAGTTACTGAGGTCTCTCAACTAAACAGATCGCAATTGGTTTGCTGATTGTTTGCTGAAATTCACTGAAGTTAATTGACGTGATCTGAAAGTTGCTGAAATTGGCTGAAGTGAAGTGACTAAAGTTAACTGGTGTGATCTGAAAGTTGCTGAAATTGCTCAAGTTAACTGATGTGATCTGAGTTGATCCCACACCACAGAACTCAGTGGGACAACTCACCGCTCGGGCAAGCTCGGTTGCGACCACGGGTTTTAGCCTCAAACAGGGCTAAGTCAGCTGCGGCCACCAGCGCCGAGGGATCTAAATTGGCACGCGGAATCAGACTGGCGGCCCCTAAGCTGAGGGTCACGATCGAAGCCACGGGCGAATAGGCATGGGGAATTTGCAAATCGCGGATGGTTTCGAGAATGCCATGCGCCACTGTCATGGCTCCGTCGATGTGGGTTTCCGGCAAAATTACCGCGAATTCTTCCCCGCCATAGCGAAACGTGAGATCCGTTGATCGCTTCACGGCCTGGGCGATCGAGCGGGCTACCTGGCGCAGACAATCATCCCCCGCCAAATGGCCATAGCGATCGTTATAGGTTTTGAACGAATCAATATCGCCCACCAAAATCGCCAGGGGCGATTGTTGGCGCAAGGCCCTTTGCCACTCTCGGGCCAGGGCCTCATCGAAACTGCGGCGGTTGGAAATGCCCGTCAGGCCATCCAACGTAGCCAGTCGCTCCAACTTTCGGTTGGCCAACTCCAACCGTCGATATAACTCCGCCTGTTGAATCGCGATCGCCAGTTGGCCGGCCAACTGCTTCAAAAACTCAATTTCCCAGGCTTGCCAACTGTGGGGTTCGTGCCACTGATACACCACCAACAGTCCCCACTGATCATCTCCAAGCGGATTAGGCGGATGTCCCGTGGTGGCCCCGCCCTCTGGGCGATCGTCCATTTTCAGCGGCAACACCGGCACCGCTTCCCCTCGCAAAATGGGCACGGCTAGGATGGCACGCACCCCCGCCTGGGCAATGGCATCCCGGTAAGCGGCCGGCCAGCGATCGTCCGCCAACACATCCTCCACCTCCCAAATCTCATGCTTCACGAGGTAGAGCAACCGCTCCAGGCCCGCCCCGTCGGTCACCGCCTCGCTGCCACAGACTGGAGGAGCGGCATCACGGCAATTCATCGCCGACAGCTCCAGTGCATGGGTGCTGGATGGGTCAGCGTCCGATCGACTCGCCATCCCCGCCGGAGTCAAGTGACGATAGATGGCCGTTTGATCCACCCCCAACACTTCGCGCACCGTTTGCACCGTCGTTTGCAGAATTTCCCCCAAATCTAGCGATCGGCGAATTTGCTGGGTCACTTGGCTCAGCAGTTGTTCCCGTTCCGCCTGTTGCCACAACAGGGCCTCCGCCTGTTGCCGTTCCGTAATATCCGTAATCACGCCCAGCAGTTGCCGTTGGGTTGAATTGGGCAACATTAAGGGCTTTTTAATGGTTTGAAACCAACGCACTTCGCCCGTTGAGCTGCGGCGTGGCTCCTGGGCAATATATTTTTCTTGCATGGTTTCAATAATCGATTCTTCCTCCCGCTGGCTATGTTGCACCTGGGCCGAGTTTCCGCCTAGTTCCGCTTCTGTTTTGCCCAGCATTCGCCCGGGCGTTGTGTTGTAAAACGTTGCCAAAGCTTCATTAACTAGGGTGAATCGCCCTCGTTCATCCTTCACAAAAATAAAGTTTGGGTTCGCGTCAACAATTGCTCGCAAAAACGACTCCTGCCGTTGCAATTCTTCGCGGTTGTGGCGCAGGTCATCCAAAATTTGTTGCCGCTCGATCGCATAGCGCATGGCCCGCGACAGCAAATTTGGCCGCAATTCATCTTTTAAAAGGTAGTCTTGGGCCCCTTCGCGCAAGGAAGCCAACCCGATCGCCTCGTCATCCAACCCCGTCAGCACCACGATCGGCACATCGGCCACCGCCGATCGCACCCGCCGAATCGTATCCAGCCCGTAGCTGTCCGGCAGGGCCAAATCCAACAGCACAATATCGTACCGCCGTTGATTCAACAGCGTCAGGGCATCGCTCAGGCGATCGACCCTTCGCCAACGAAACCCTTGGGTCGTCACCTTCGCCAAAATCATTTCCAATAATCGCGCATCCGTGGGATTGTCTTCCACGACCAGCACTTCAATCGCTGAGTCCCCCACCGCTGAATTAACCTCCTAGATCCTGTGGCCGCGCGATCGTGAGTGGCATAGCATGACTGACCTCAAATGACCTCGATCGTTGTCAACTTCAGCCTAACCACCCAAACCTCAACCCCCAAGGGGATTGATTGGCAAAATTGCCGCCACCGGTTTGCCTAATCATTTCCGCCCATGCGACTCCAGCAGTCCTCCCACCCAGAAAGCAATCAGACCTTGAGGGCGGTTGTCTAGCAGAATCCCAGTGATCCTACTCATTTAACCAACCCCATGACCAGAACTTTCCCAAAGGTAAAGGCAAAGTAAAGGCACAGCCGAACATCCTTGGAAGTTCGGCTCGTTAGGTCTATCTCATGCAAATTCCTGCCCTATACATCATGACCCATCTTTTTAAGACCAACCTTAAACTGGGAAGTCTTAGCAAGTGAGCTGATCAAACTCATGATTTTCGTCTAAGTATTAACGAGAGAAGCCTACCAATCAATATTCTTGGATTGTTTTTACGCTGTGATAGAAACATCACTGTCCTTGAATATTTTCAGGATCAATCATGCGCTCTCGATCGGTCAATTGTTCAGTATTAACCCAAAGCAACCCAAGCATGGTCAAGGAATGTCTGAGCAATGTGCGAAATGCTACCAGAGTGATTACAGATTCAAATACAGCCCTTACCTCGCTTACGACGCACAGTTATCTATAGTTATTTGTAGTTATCTGTAGGGTGGCTAATGTCCACCTAATGATTGCTGCATGGCATCTGTGATATGGCGTGCCGATCGTTCCGGGTAAAGGCTCTATATCAATTTTAGCTAACGATTCGATCGATAGTGGTCAAGTTTAGTTATACAAGCGGCTCATCCAATCTGTTCGGTTTCTTTGCAGGGAACAACCATATTAAAATTAACTAACTCGTCAAAATAAATAATCAAGTAAATAATCAACATCAAGAACAAGAACTTGTATGATCTTACACCATCACTTCAAGTTTCATATTGTCAGCAGTGAAAAATTATCTATTTTATTTTCAGAGTTTATTTCTAAGCTTCATTTCCAGGCTTCATTTTCAGGTTTTATCTCTGGGTTTTATTTCTGGGTTTTATTTTCAAACAGTAAACCGATGATGGCTTTTAGAACTTTGGAGAGGGTAATTTCACAGAACGTAACCAAAACGCCTCGATCGCCAATAGCGTTTCTAAAAGACTATGTAAACTATCTGGCTTGGTAATGTAGGCATTGGCTTGCAATTCATAGCATCTGCGAATATCTTCCTCTTGATCAGAAGTGGTCATCACAATGACAGGAATAATTTTGAGTGATGGATGTTTTTTAATTGCTTCTAAGACTTCATAGCCACTACGACGGGGTAAGTTCAAATCTAAAAGAATTAAATCGGGCCAGTATTTTCCAGGAACCAATGCTGTTTTCTCTAAAAACTTGATTGCTTCTTCGCCATCTCGCACCAAGTGTAATCGATGGGGAATATTCAGCCGCCCAAACAGCCTTTCTGTTAGCCTGGCATCAACCGCTGAATCTTCAATGAGTAAAATTTCAATATTTTTTGCTGGCATTATAACGACATCCTAACAACCTGGTCACTGCCTGCTCATTTGCTGAAAGGGGTAATGATTCTGAAATTGGGGGTCATTATTAATGGAATTATATTCCTATTGACTCATCATTTCTATTCACTCACAAACTCACTCATTCACCAATCCTTCGATCGATCAACAAACCCTGCACAGCCCGATCAAGAACCCCTCAACTGAGAAATCCTGCTGTTGTCTGGCAATTACTCCATTAAACCCACTCAACCAATTCAGTCCCTTGCACTCATGGCACTCCTTGGGCTGGCCTAACTCAAACGATTGGGCAATTTAATAACAATCATTGGCTTTAATAACACGGCCGAAAACCCATGGCACGGGCGATCGAGCGGAATTAAACATCAATCCTACAGGGTTGCGATCGCTAGCTGGGGCTAAAATTTAGCTCAGTGATGGGAATGGTTTCGGGCTGGTCGGGAATCGTAAACCAGAATGACGATCCTTGGCCGAGTTGAGATTGCACCCCGATCGAGCCACCGTGACGCTCAATAATTTTCCGACAGATGGCTAACCCAATGCCAGTCCCTTCATATTCTTCACGGTTATGGAGTCTTTGGAAAATATTAAAAATTCGATCGCTATATTGTGGGTCAATTCCAATGCCATTATCAATGACCTGAAAACGCCAATGATGCTCTTCGTGATTAGCAGTAATGGTAATGACAGGATTGGATTTGCCCCGAAATTTTAGGGCATTGCCAATGAGATTTTGAAAAAGCTGTGCCAATTGCATGGAATCGGCCAAAACAATGGGCAAATTTTTAGCCTGAATAGTGGCCTGATTATCTTGAATTGCTAATCGTAAATTATTAAGTACGATCTCAATAATCTGGCTGCAATCAACCGGTTCTAGGGTTCGGCCGCGAGTTTCCACTCTGGAATAGGCCAAAAGATCTCGAATCAATTGGCGCATTCGTTGGCCGCTGTCGATGATGAATTGCAAATATTCTTGGGCGTTTTGATCAAGCTGGGGGGCGCATTCTTCTGTGAGCATTTCTGAGAAGGCAATGATGCCACGCAGGGGTTCTTGCAAGTCATGGGAAGCGACGTAGGCAAATTGCTGGAGCTGTTCGTTGGAGCGCCGCAATCCTTCAATGGCTCTGGTGCGTTCTTCAAGGAGGTGGGCTTGGTAAAGGGCAATGCTCAGTTGTCCGGCCAGTTGTTGCAACAGGTCAATTTCAAAGGAAGTCCAATGCCTTGGCCCCTGACATTGCTGAAGGCACAGCAGCCCCAACAGAATGGTGGCCGGTTGTAGCCGATCGGTCAGCACTTCCGGGGGCACAAATCCAAGGGCACTGGGATTGAAGTGAACGGCGGCGATGGTGACGGGGACGATCACTTGGCTACGAATGCTGAGGCTATCGATGCAACTGCGCTGTTCGGGGGACAGTTGCAGTTGGGTGAGGTCGTCTTCGCAGGAAATTTGCCCCTGCCAGTAGCGATCGAGGTTGGGGTGGGTGTTGTCTAGGTTGAGGGTGCAACACCAGGTGTGGCTGGGGTCGATCGCCCCGAAGGGCTGGGCGATGGCTTCGGCGGCGATCGATCCGTTGCCGTCCGCTTGGCAACGGTAGAACATCACGCGATCGGCTTTGAGGGTTTTTTGCAGTTCGCTGACCGTGCGCCCCAAGATCACCTGAATATCCAAAGATTGGCGAATTTTGAAGGCGATCGAGGCGAGCAGTTGCCGATAGCGGTTTTGGTTGTTGCGCTGGAGGGCGGCTTCTCGCTCTTGGGTAATGTCGCGGGCGCTGCCCAGGAGCTTAATCACGCGGTTCCAGGCATCGCGGATGGGGACTAAGCTGGTGTGCCAAATTCGCTGTTTACCCCGAATCATCAGCTCTTCTTCGCAACGGATGGTGTCCCGGCCGGCAACACAGGCTCGAAACCGAGCAATGATCGGCGTGGCACAACTGGGGGGAAACAGGTCTTGGGGCGATCGACCGATGATGTGGGTGGCGCGGTGTTCCAAGGCCCGTTCAAAGGCGGGGTTCACGGTTTCGTAGGTGAACCGTCCGTCTGGGTGGACATTGACCAAAAAAATTCGTTCGTCCGATCGCTCAAAAATGCTGGAGTAGAGCGCTTCTGAGGCTCGCAGCCGATCTTGGGTGGCTTGGCGATCGTACCAGGCATAGATGGTGTCCCCAATGGTTTGCAGAATTTGCAGGTCTTGGGCTAACCAGGAACGCGCTTGATGAACACAAAGCACCAAGGCTCCCCAGAGGGCATCCCGGCGATCGTGAATGGCGGCAATGAGCACGGAGTTGGCTCCCAAGCAGTTGAGCCACTCGGTCACGGCGGAATCTTCCGATTGCAGGGCCTGTCGGGATTCAATCACCACGGCTCGATCGCGCCCTAATTGCTCAGTCCAAAGGGGCGGCAAATGGCCGCCAAGGCGGTTAAAGTCTCGTACCACGGGCATTTGATTCTCTTCATGCCACTCGCAGGCCAGGTTCAAAAGGGGGCGTTCCATGGGCCCATGGAGCAGCAAGACCCGATCGGCCAACATGGCTCGCCCCACCGCTTCCAAAACAGACCCAAACCGCACATCATCATCGGCAGTCACCAACAGACGCGCCACATAGGCCACCACACTTTCCAGGCTGAGGCGATAGCGCAAGTCTGCCTCAACCCGCTTGCGATCGCTCACATCCCGAATGGCCACGGCATAGGCCGGCTCCCCCAACCACTCGATCGGGGACACATTTAAATCGCCCACGCCCACGGAACCATCGGGGTGCAGAATATCAATTTCTGTGGTTTTCTCGGAGCCGATCGGAATTCCAAGGTGTTCGCCCACCAACTGTTCCGGCGATCGCCCAAAAAGCTGACAGGCCGCCGGGTTGGCATAGTCAATTCGCCCCTCACGGTTCACAATCACGATTCCATCGATCGTGTGATCCAACACCTGATCCAAGACCGCTAACCACGATTGGGATGCCGCTTGAGATCGATCGGCTGCTCCCAAGGCTGGCAGGCGATCGCCTTGAATGGCGGTAATTTCGCCCTCAGTGGGCACTATTTTCGGCCCGTTGCCCTCGGCACTTGGGGCCGGCGGCATGGCAACCGCCTCGATCGAGTTTTCGGGGTTAATTTCAGGGTTAACTCCGGGGCTGGTATCAACGTTAATTTCGGGGTTAATTTCGGGGCAAATTCCAGGATCAGAGCTGGTTTCCGGTCTAATTTCCGGTTCAATCTCAGGTCTAATTTCAGGGCCGGTTAATAAACTCTCAGCGGCCATCCCGGCCCGATCGCTGCTAGGGCCCGAAAAAACGCCCCCCAAGGGAATTCTCAAGCCGGGTAGCACGGTGGTTGACGGCACTCTGGGCCGCTGACCGGCGGGGTTGGCCGGTGAAGCTTGCGGTTGCCAGCCCATTGGCGCGGATGATGGCAACCCGATCGTCAATTCTGAATCATCACTGGGCTGCAATCCTGATTCTGAACGGGCTGCCAAGTCCGCTGTCCATGGGGCGATCGGACGGGTGGAGTCGTTGTCTTCCCGATTGCGGTCTTCCCGATCGCAACTGGCCGTTGCGAGCAGGGGTTGCTCGATCGAAGGCAACCCTGGGGCGCAATTGATGACCACACCGGGAATGATGCCCGGAGTTGCCCCCGTCTTCGAGTGGGAAGCTGGGTTAATCGTCGAGTTTTCGATCGGGCTTGCGATCGGGCCGCTGGCCAATTGGGTTCCTGAATTTGGTTTCTCCGCACTGGCCCGCACAATCACCGCAGCCGAATCCGCGATTTCACCTATTTCTTCCGCAAAAGGAACCGCCAACGCCAACTGCCGCTCCCAATTGGCCAACACCCCTTGCACCAACCGCAACGATCGCCCCAACCGGATCAGGCCTCCCGTCGCCGCCAACGCCGACCACACCAAAGCATCTAGCGCACCCGCCTCAATGGCCGCCACCTCCGCAGCGGGCGAGTCCACCAACACCACCAACAAGCGGGCGATCGAAACCTGATATTGTTCATCAACCATCCCGGACAAGGGCATCGCAACCGGTGACCCAGAGGG
Organism: Limnothrix sp. FACHB-406; assembly: GCF_014698235.1. Classification (NCBI taxonomy): domain Bacteria; kingdom Bacillati; phylum Cyanobacteriota; class Cyanophyceae; order Pseudanabaenales; family Pseudanabaenaceae; genus Limnothrix; species Limnothrix sp. FACHB-406. The sequence goes on from NZ_JACJSP010000001.1 coordinate 338,341, forward strand.
GAGCAAACACCGCCACAACGGCTCTCCCTGCTCATTCACCACCGCCCCATCCACCACCAACAACCCCGTTGGCCACAGGGAACTGTCATTCGCCAACCATTGCTGCTGGGCGATCGCCCCGTCAACGATCGAAGCGGCCTGGGCCCAGTGCGTATCCACCTGCGCCAGCCACTGCACCACCTGCTCTGCCCGATCGCGATCGGCACAGACTACCGTTGTTGGCAAAACCCGATATTCCATCTCCCAATGGTACGCAGAACCGCCAATCGCGTGCTGCAACCTCAAACACCCAAATTAGACTTCAATCACACCGCAAATTTTGCCAACTATCAATCCTGGCAGCTATTGTTAACGACCATGCTCCCAAATGCTTTCAGTGGTTAAATGAACCATGAATGCCGATCAAGGGCTAGTGAAAGTCAGCAACTTTCCAGTTCTTGATGCGCCATTCCTCCGCTCTTGTGAACTTTCACTCTTCTTTAGACTTTTTCCTCAGAGCCATGGCCGAATCTCTCGCGCTGATTGACGATGACAACTGGGCTGCCAACTTAGAGCAAGTGATTCGTAATGCTCAAGATGGCGATACCATCATTGTTCCCAACTTCTCAGTTCAAGCCCTTGCTGAACGAGCCAAGGATGAATTATATCCTGATAAATTACTGCTCTTTGTGGTTCCAGAAACTGCCAACTCCGAAGCCAGCAATTAAGAGCAATTAATCTAACTTCATCAAACACTAATCAACAGTCCGTGCAAAATCAATCCAGGAACTTACAGAAACTTAATTGCTCCACAGCATTCATTTAAGTATCCAGTCAGTTATTGATCTGCTTGATTGTGCTTGATGACTTGATTATGTTTGATGACTTGATTGTGTTTGGTGATGCGTTGGGCTTAGGCCAGAACCAGAGTAACTGTGGCCAAATCGTTTGCAAAACCAAGGCGGTTCCCGATCGCCAGTGGTCGGGAGCCGCCTGTTGTTGTTTGAGGATTTGTAACCGGTGACTCAGCGATCGCCAGTAGGCGATCGAGAACCCCGCCAAATAGGTGGCCAAAATCAAACCCAAACCATGCTGAATGAAAAACTGAATGAGAAAACTTTCCCAGTGATGCCCAAGAATCATCGAAGTGACAACACGATTGCTAATAGTTACTCAATGAGTTCAAAATCTTGAAGAAATTTTGACAAAACTGAGCAAGCCCATTATATCGGAAGGCTAGATATCGTGAGGCCACATATTCCAGGGGCAGATGGTGCAGGGTCAGATATCACGGGACGCAAGCAAGCTAGATATCCAAAAGCTCAGGAGCAAACTAATTGCTCAACCCATTATTGCTCAACCCATTACCGAACTAATTTGCGCAACTGAGCCAGCCACGGCGCACAGCGTGAACAATTCGATCGATTGCAGCCAAATCTTCGAGATCTAACGAGCAGCTCAACAGAGCACGGGACAGACCCCAGCGATCGCTCATGGTCAAGCACCGGGATTCCCAAACACGCGAAAACAGTTCTGCCAACATATCTTTGTAGAACCAGGTTGTTTGCGACATGTCTGTGAACCTCCCAGGGCATTTCAGAATTGGATTGCTAACAAAAAATTCGATGTTGATGTATCGGGTTTCAGTGCTCAGTGCCATGATCTTTGGAGTTGGTTAAGGGTTGGCGAAACAGGACAAAAGCCAGCTATGGGAGACAACTAATTTTTAAGAGTGATGAAGGCACTGGGCACTTGCGAATTAGTTATCTCGATGACATTAAATATGCCGTGATTTTGGCTTGAACGTTGTGATTCATCTGTAATTCAAGCCGTGATTATTTCCCCGCAATCGCGTGACGAAAGCCCATGATTGTGGGTGGTAATTTCACAGGCCAAGCGTGATCCACCGACAGAGGTGCTGTGATCCCGATCGCCCGGTGATCCCCCGCCGGGGCCCAACCCCTTGGGGCCGCCACCTCTTGCCCGCTGCCAACCGCCATGGTCATCGCCCATCTGGGATGATTGAGAAGGCTCGTTTGGATTCCGAGATCACCAACGCCTTTCGCCGATTCCTTTAGCCTGGGTTCAGGCTTCACCGCGCGATCGCCCCGGAACAGTCACACCTTGGCTCAACTTCCATGCATTTCTGGGCAACCGTGATCGCGTCAAAACTTACAGAATCACGGCCAGCCCCTGCGTTATCACGGGCTAAGGGGCGATCGACCCCAACCCCCGAGCCTCGGCCAGCGATCGCCCAACCCGATTCACTCTTTACTGGCCCAACCCCAAAAGCCCATGACTCGGCCCACGCATCCGCCTATGAATGTGGACTCCTACGATCCAGGGGACTTTTACGATGAGATGTTTGCCGGCCCCGGTCAGCCCCGCCCCGAAGCCCAATTTTTGGTCGATCGCCTCCGATCACTGTCGGCCGCCGAGGTAAGCCAACGCCAAGAAGCAGCTCAAATTGCCCTCTTCCGCCAGGGGGTCACCTTCAATGTGTATGGAGCCAGCGAAGGCATTGAGCGAGCCTTTCCCTTCGATATCATTCCGCGCATTATTAACGCCCAAGAATGGCAAACTCTCGAACAGGGTCTGAAACAGCGAATTCATGCCCTGAATTGCTTTTTACAGGATATCTATAGCGATCAAAAAATTATTGCAGATGGTATTTTGCCCCGCGATTTAATCGAATCAGCCAAGGGCTTCTTGCAGCCTTGCATGGGATTGCAGCCCCCCAAGGGCATTTGGTGCCACGTGACCGGAACCGACTTGGTGCGCGATCGCCAAGGGCAGTTTTATGTGCTCGAAGATAACCTGCGCTGCCCGTCGGGCATTTCCTACGTTTTGGAAAATCGGCGCGTGATGAAAAGCACCTTCCCCAAGGTCTTTGAAAACGCCAACATTCAGGCGGTGGATGAATATCCGTCGCGATTATTGGAAACGCTGCTGAACCTTACGCCCGATCGCCTGGCCAATCCCACCGTCGTTGTGCTCACGCCGGGAATCTACAATTCCGCCTATTTTGAGCATTCTTTCCTGGCTCAACAAATGGGCGTGGAACTGGTGGAGGGGCGAGACCTGGTGGTGGCCGATGGCTATTTGCAAATGCAAACCACCAAAGGCCTGCAACGGGTGGATGCCATTTATCGACGGATTGACGACGACTTCATCGATCCTCAGGTGTTTCGCCCCGATTCTATGTTGGGCGTGCCTGGGCTAACGGATGTGTATCGATCGGGACGAGTGGCGATCGCCAATGCGCTGGGAACCGGCGTGGCCGACGACAAGGCAGTTTATGCCTACGTGCCCAAAATGATTCGCTACTACCTGAATGAAGAGGCCATGATCCCCAACGTGCCCACCTATCTTTGTTGGGAACCGGCGGACTTGACCTATGTGCTGGAACATTTGGATTCATTGGTGGTCAAGGCGGCCAATGAATCCGGGGGCTATGGCATGTTGATTGGCCCCCAATCCACCGCCGAGCAACAGGCCGATTTTGCCGATCGAATCCGGGCCAACCCCCGCAACTACATCGCCCAACCCACCCTCTGCCTGTCGCGGGTTCCCACCCTGCTCGATGGGGAGTTTGAGGGCTGCCATGTGGATTTGCGCCCCTATGTTCTCTACGGGGAGGATATCTATGTGCATCCCGGCGGTCTGACACGGGTGGCCCTGCGTCGGGGATCGCTGGTGGTCAACTCTTCCCAAGGGGGCGGCTCCAAGGACACTTGGGTGTTGATGGATTAGGCATTGCAATCGAAAAAAATCACCCAACCGATCGGGCTGGGTGACTCTTGAATTGCCTTTTTGGCAATGGATCCAGAAACCTGAATCCCAAATTTGCATAGAAGTGGGGAATCTGGCCCCAACGAACCTAAGCTTGGCGAGAGTAGTACTCAACCACCAGCAGTTCGTTGATTTGCAGCGCCACCCACTCGCGATCGATCACGCTGTTCACCTTGCCGGTCAACTTTTCCTTGTCAAATTCCAGGTGGCTGGGCATGTTGGCCAAACCGGGGAATTGCAGGTTGTTTTCCACAATTTTGCGCGATTGATCTTTCGGCCGCACCGTAACCACGTCCCCAGGACGGCACTGGTAGCTAGCCACGTCCACGCGCCGGCCGTTGACCATGATGTGGCCATGGTTCACCAACTGACGAGCGGCGGGAATGGTGGGAGCCATGCCCAAACGGAATACGGTGTTATCTAGGCGCATTTCCAGCAGTTGCAACAGCACCGTTCCCGTGGAACCGGCTGCCCGACGAGCTTTCCGAACGTAGCGCAACATTTGGCGCTCGCTGACACCATAGTTAAACCGCAGCTTTTGCTTTTCTTCCAAGCGCACGGCATATTCCGAACGCTTTTTGCGGTTTTGGCCATGTTGTCCGGGCGGGTAGGCACGCTTGGCACTCTTGCGGGTCAAACCCGGCAGCTCGCCCAAACGACGCACAATGCGGAGACGCGGACCTCTGTATCGAGACATAACTAAGACTTTAGATTCCTTTCCTTGTTGCGGTTTTTGCGCCTAATCGACAACGGGAAGGACGGTTGGAGATCAAGCAACGCAAGCTTCTGAGCCAGAAAGCTTATGACAAACGTGCCAGCCGCGGCATACGTTTCCAGACTGACCAGTATACAGGTATTGGCGCGATCGCCCTAATGTTTTGCACAAAATTCCCGCGCATTTTTTGCGTGGCAACGGCGCAGTCATGCGGGCTGGATTTTTGGGGCCATTGCTTGGCGGACTTGGATGATTTTGTTGGCTGGGCCGATCGATCCAAAATCGCCCGGGCTGATCGGTGGTTTGGCCCTGGATTGTGGATCCCTGTGCGATCGACCGGTGAGGTGGCCGCCGGATTCCGGTGAGTCTCGGGCTAGGATAGGACAATTGCGAATGCCGGGCGATCGCCCCAAGGGGCCAGGCCCTCGCGCCGATTTCCCATCATCCGATTGCAAACTGCCCGATCGAGTTTGTCAACCAGGTTCCTTCTGAATCCTTCCCCCGTTTGCCCATGCAACAAGATCCACCCTCATTGCCCACGGAGGTGATTGTCACCCACCCTCGTGAGTCCCTCGGTGATGTGCAACTTGATTGGCATCCTCAGCCCGGCAGCTACTTAGACTTGGCCGGCAAGACCTACGCAGTCTTGGAACGACACCATCGCTATCAACTGCGATCGGGCCGCTACCATCTCTACAAGATTGCGTTGCATGTACAGGCAACCCAGCGCCCCTCGGAGCAAAATTTCTTTGAAGGTCAATGGATCATTGGCGATCCGCGCTGTCGATTCAATGCGCGATCGGAACTGCTCCGTTGTGCCGTGAACCCGTCGGGCCCCTGCTTGGGCTGTCGCTCCTTTGAACTGATTCCTAAGCGGGCCTAATGATCCAGATGATCAAGCCCCATTCAGCCTAGCTGGGTTGAGCTGTCTGGGCCTAAATCATGGGGGGATCTCGCCAACTGCGGGATCCCCCCAAAATGTTCAAGCGGCACTTCAGGGCCCGGCCTCAAAGCACTAGCTTCAAAATGCCAGTTTTAAAACGCCAACTTTAAAACTCCAACTGCCGATCCCGATCGCGGTAAAAATTCGGCTCCGACTCTGGGCCACCTTGCATCCGAGCTTTGGCCTTGGCGGCACTACGCTTCAGGGATTGCAGTCGCGATTCATACCGGCTGCGCAATTTCTTTTTAGGGGTTTGTTCCACCAGGGTTTTCAGGGCGCTGCCCAAACTTTTGTAGGCATTGGGCAAGGAATAGCCAAACCGAGCGGCTAGGGCGATCGCCTTTTCATCGGCCTCGATCGACTCTTTCAGTTGTCGATCGCTGTTGTTTTTCTGATAGAGCCGCCAGCCGGACACTCCACACAGCCCCAAGGCCAACAGCAGCAACAGGCCGTCTTGTACCCACAGTTCACCCACCGCACCGCCTAGCCCGATCGCCAGGGCCGCCATTTCCCAGCCGTCGCGCGGGATGGTGTCGTTTTGAATGCGGGCCACCTCGTGCCAAAACAGCAAATTGCGCTGATCCTTCGCGAATTGCTCCCAGGCCACCAAATCCACCTGAATTTCCACCTGATCCTTGCCGATTTCTTCGCAACGAATCAGGGGCGGATTCACGTCCATGGCCTTTTCAACGGTTACCCAGCTCTGTAGCTCAGGGGGCAACAGGCTTTTGAGTCGTCGAAGTTCGCTGAGATCCGATCGAGCTGTGGAAAACGAGGTCATTGCAACTGGTATCCAAACCGAAAAAGCACCGGAAACAACCCGAATCTAGCTGGGGAGAGCAACCCACCCCGGCATCCGTCGATCAACTGTTCTAAGGTTCTGGGCAAGGTTCTGGACAATGGCGATCGCACCCTGGGCTGGTGGCTCCGTTTAATGGGAATTAATGGAAACCAAGCCATCGATCGCTGGGGAACCTTGTCCGGCTCTGGCTGATCAGGGGCCCATGCCAACTTGCGGAACAGTGCTCGTTGATTGGTGATCTGATCGGGTATTTGCAGTATATCGCGCCCCGTTTCCGGCTCCCGGTCGCCAATCGCACATCTTCAGCGGTTGCCATGGGGTTCTGCCACGGTTCCACCACCATTGGCCAGGGTTCGATCGGGTGGGGGCCCTGGGCTGGATTGTGCCGCTGGCAACCCTAACCGCTGATTCCCATTGACCAGACCCTAATCAGCAAAAACGCCCTTGTGCCAAGCGACAAGAGCGTTCCCAATCAACAGGCAGCCAAAATTACATCGACGAACCAAGACCGACGTAAGCGCCATAGAAAAACAAACCGACAACACCGATGACACCAATACCGGCGATCGTGCCGACAACCCACAGGGGAATTCGTCCGCCTCCAGACACAGCCGTGACCTCCTTAGTAAGGAAATAGGGTTTGATGAGGACGCGCCACTAGAGCGCATCACACTGAATAGTTTCCCCAGCTCAGGGCTGGAGGATGTTGATCATTCGTTGACCATTCAACGATCATTCAACGAATGCTTCATCAATTCAGCAGCCAATCAGCAGCCAAGGCTTAAGCCGGAGCTTAAGTGCTTGCGCGGCTCAGTTGACCAGCCTAGTTGAAGAAGTAGCTGGACATCAAAATGCCAATCACGAAAATAAACAGCAGACCTAGATAGAGCGAAGTCCGGTTCAGCTCTACGGGTTGCTTGTTGGGGTTAGGGCTACGTTCCACAGTGACAATCTCCTAGCGCTGAATGAACTGCATGGCCGCGATCGCGCCCAGGAAGAACACCGTCGGTACTGCCAGTGCGTGAACTGACAACCAACGAACGGTAAAAATCGGGTAAACAACGGGCTGGTTGGGATTCTGCGTCGCCATGATTGTTAAAAACGCTCAATAACTACTTCTGCAAGAACTGATCAATCTGAGTCTTAGCGCCTTGACGGGTTTGCACGATCGGCACTTCGGTGCGCGTCTCGGTGAAGTATGCGTTGGGGCGGGGCGTTCCGAATGCGTCGTAGGCCAAGCCCGTGCTGACAAACAACCAACCAGCGATAAACAGAGCCGGGATGGTGATGCTGTGGATGACCCAATAGCGGATGCTCGTTACGATGTCCGAAAACGGACGCTCACCAGTTGATCCAGATGACATAGTCTCTTTAGTCTTCTCTCAATGGAAAATTAAACAAGAGCTAGCGGCTTGCCCAATCATTCAACCCGGAAACCGCTGAGTTTTGGGAACTTCAGCGACGGCCGGAGAATGGGCAATTGCTGGTTTCCATGATACAGAACGGGGGAAAAACTCCACAAGCCAATCCTGGGCGATCGAGCTTTTTGCGAGGGGCGGCGGGGATCGGGCGATCGCTGGGGATGCGTCCCGCGATTGTCATGAACCGGCACATGAACCGATGCAGAAACCCGCGACTAATCCACCAGCGATCGAGCACCAACAACGTTCCCGGCCGCAACTCACCGAAAATCGATCGGCAAAGCCGCGATCGCCTTAGCTGGCAGCCGGAGCTGCGGCATTGAGCTTGGCTGTGTCATAGCGCAAGATTACGCCGTTTTGACCCAGCACAAAGCCCTGATCCTGCCCAAAGAACAGAATTCGGTAGAAATTGGAGGGCACATCGCCGACGGCGCGATCCTTCTGCCAGGTTTTACCGCCGTCATAGCTGGCGAGCAAATCGCCGCTCCCCCCAGTAATCCACAACTCCTGATCATTGCGATAGGCCAAGTCCAGCAGCCCAAGGCTGTTGCGCAGTTCGGGGCTGGTGGTGGCGGCCCAGGTTTCCACATCGGTGGGACTGCTGAATTGCACCTGGCCACCGCGTGCGAGAGACCACAGGCGATCGTCAGGGCCAAAGCCCATGTTTTGCAGACGGCGCGAGCTGTTGCGGTTGTGTTGCTGCCAAGCTTCATCGCCAGGAGTCCAGGTGGAGTAGTAGCTCCCCCGCGAGGAAACGGAGACGTATTTACCGCTGCTCGATCGGGAAACGTTGCGCACCACCCCGATCGACTCTTGCACCATGGCTTTCCAGTTGCGGCCGCCGTCCGTGGTGCGGTAAATGGCTCCCAAGTCGGTCATCATTTCGGCCTGCTGGGATCCCAAAGCCACAATCAAGCGTGGATCGCCGGGCAGTTGGTTGCTGAGGGGAATTTCCGACCAGGTTTTACCCTCATCGGTGGTATGCAGCAGGATGGCGGGCTTACCGACAATCCAGCCCTCTTTGCCCGAGAAACTCACGGACTCCAAGTTATAGGGCGAGTCACCCAGATCCAGGGACTTATCGGCCCAGGTTTTACCACCGTCAGTGGTTTCCAGGATGGTGGCCCCTTTACCCACCATCCAGCCGTGGGGCCCCTTGCCCACCAGGGTCACATCCAACATGGTTTGTTCGGTGGGCAGGTTAATCACCTCCCAGGGGTTGGCCGCTACGGAGTCAATTTTGCGAGCGGTGCAGCCCACGCAAAGCAGGGCCGCAAACAGGACAGGCAATAATTTGGGGAATAGATTACGAAGCCAGTGGGTCATGGGATGAATGGGATGATGAGGTGACCGGAATCGAGAGTTTCGGTGCGGTCTGAAAGGGGTGCTCAGCGGGAATCAGCCAAGGGAACTGCCTTGGGCTAATTCAGACCATAAAAGCTCAGGAGCAACAGAATTCCCAGGCCCAAAACGCTGAAAATGAGGACGTTTTTTGCACCGGGAGTGAGGGTGTTAACCCCAATGCCGTAGCCGAGGTTTTCGTCAAATCCGGAGGCTTTGCCGGCGGGGCCGATGCTTTTGAATTGATATTTTTTCACGCCACAAACGGGACAGCGCCAATTTTCAGGCAGGGTCTCGAAGGGGGTGTTGGGGGCCACGTTCCGACGCTCATCCCCCTTGCCGGGTTCGTAGACATAGCCACAGGAGCGGCATTCATAGCGATCGGGCGGGGCGGGGGCGGCCGGTTCCGAGGAGGTGGCCTCGATCGCGCTGGAGTCGGCAGCCGCGATCGGTTCGATCGGTGAGTCCTCTGGTGGATGAGTCATGGGTTGCGACAGGAAGCGTGAAGATCGAAACGACGGGAATTCAACCGAGCCGATCGCGGTCAGGACTCGATCGGGTTTAGCCCCATGGAGCCGGGCACAGGCCCATGCTCCGCCACCGTTAACCTGGGCTAGTTAACGTGGGCTAATTACTGGGATTAAAAGATTGTCTTAACGATTATCGCACAGGCGCGATCGCCCCTCTGGTCTAGGCTCTGGGGCGATCGACCCTGCGCAAAATCCCCCAAAAAGCCATCAAATCCCCAGCATCCAAAGTTTTCATCGATTCGTTCATGTCAGAATAATGAGCGCCAGCTTCCAGCAGCTTCCAGCAAGTGATGGCCAGCCCTTGGGTTGGCAAACCCTGGGTGAATCCGACCCCAGGTTGGGAAAAAAGGCGCTGATCCCCGCTTTAGAGTTCTCCAGCAGTACCCCCAGATATGTTTACGCTGAGTGGCTATGAATACTTTCTAGGCTTCCTGCTGCTTTGCGGCATTGTGCCTGTGCTTGCCCTAGGTGCTTCTGCCGTTGTGCGCCCCAAGCGTCCTGGCAAGGAACGGCGCACGACCTACGAATCAGGGATGGAGCCGATCGGCGGAGCTTGGATTCAGTTCAATATCCGTTACTACATGTTTGCACTGGTTTTCGTGGTCTTTGACGTGGAAACCGTGTTTCTATACCCCTGGGCGGTGGCTTTTAGCCGCTTGGGTCTGTTGGCTTTCATTGAGGCCCTGGTCTTCATTGCCATCCTGGTCATTGCCCTTGTTTATGCCTGGCGCAAAGGAGCGTTGGAATGGTCGTAACACCGAACCCTAACCCGATCGAGTCCGTGGGTCGTCCGCAGATCACACAAGATCTGTCGGAAAACGTGATTTTGACCACGGTGGATGACCTCTACAACTGGGCGAAGTTGTCGAGTTTGTGGCCGATGCTCTATGGCACGGCCTGTTGCTTCATTGAATTTGCGGCCCTGATTGGCTCCCGTTTTGACTTTGACCGCTTTGGACTGGTGCCCCGCTCCAGCCCGCGCCAGGCAGATTTGTTGATCACCGCCGGAACGATCACCATGAAAATGGCTCCGGCCCTGGTGCGCTTGTATGAGCAAATGCCAGAGCCGAAATATGTGATCGCCATGGGGGCTTGCACGATCACGGGTGGCATGTTCAGCGTGGACTCACCTTCGGCCGTGCGCGGTGTGGATAAGTTGATTCCGGTGGATGTGTATCTGCCCGGTTGCCCGCCCCGTCCGGAAGCGATCGTGGATGCGATTATCAAGCTGCGCAAAAAGGTGGCCAATGAGTCACTGGCGGAGCGCGGAGCCACGGCCCAAACCAACCGCTACTACACAATCGACCACCAAATGAAGCCAACTTCGCCGATTTTGACCGGTCGCTATTTGCAAGAGCCGGGCCGACAAGCCCCGCCCAAGAGCCTGACCGACGCGATCGGGCTGCCCGTGCCGCCCGCGCTGTTGACCGATCGGGCCAAACAGGAAGCTTAGGAGACGCAACGCATGGCCGACGAAACCCAACCCACCGATCTCGCCACCAACGAAGCCGGTGCGATCGCCCTCAAAGGGGACATTTCCCAATGGCTGACCAGCAACGGCTTCGGTAACGAACTGCTGGAAATCGATGATTTGGGCGTGGAAGTGATCAAGGTCGATCGGGACAAATGGCTCCCGATTGCCACCGCCCTCTATGCCTACGGGTTTAATTACCTCCAATGTCAGTGTGCCTACGACCTGGGCCCCGGTGAAGACCTCGTGAGTCTCTATCACCTGGTGCAGGTGGCCGACAACGTGACCAAGCCCAAGGAAGTGCGTGTCAAGGTGTTCCTGCCGCGTGCCAACCCAACCGTAGCCTCGGTCTACTGGATCTGGAAAGGCGCTGACTGGCAAGAACGCGAAGCCTACGATATGTACGGCATTGTCTACGAAGGCCACCCGAGCCTGAAGCGGATTCTGATGCCAGAAGATTGGGTGGGCTGGCCCTTGCGCAAGGACTATATCTCGCCAGACTTCTACGAACTGCAGGATGCCTATTAGGCCGTCCCAATCAACGATACTCAAAGCCCTCGGATCGTGATTTGATCGATCCGAGGGCTTTGCAGCATATGGGGAATAATCAAAAGGTTGAAAACACTCGCTGATCGGCTACACAAGAGCCACGCAAATATAACCGGCTAGTTGGGTAAGCTATTGCGATTTGCGCCGTCCCGCGCCTGATTTTGGTTATTTGCCGGAGTGCCGCCACGCTGATTGCTAGGACGATTGTTCGATCGCCCCGGAGCCTGGCCAGCACCGGGCGTGCCAAAGCGAGCCGACTGCACCGCTCCTGTATTACCCAGCTTCCGTTCTGTGCCCTCGTTGTAGCTCAGGAATGTCCCTCCCGCATTGCCCGTCACCACCACCACATTGCGCTGACCCGTCACCAAACGCTGGGTTCCTTCGGGCAAGACCCCTTCATAGGTCACCTTGCCATCGGTCAGAATTCGCACCCAAGAACGGGCCGTGAGCCGCACATTCACCCGCACTGGGGCGATCGGGGCCAGGTTGAGCCGCTGCGGAAAGCGAATTTGGCTAGCAATTCCCTGAGCCACCAACACCCCGTCACCCCCACTGGCTAGGGCTGGAACGGGCGATCGCGCAGGACTGCTGGTCGCAGCAGGGCGGGGCGACTGGGCCGCCGTGCGCCTCGGTGAGGGCGTGGGGGTCGTGGCACGAGGACTCGGACTCGTGGTGGGCTTCGGTGTGGCAGAAGCCGTAGGAGTCGGGCTGGGCGAAGGGCTAGGTGACGGACTGGGGCTAGGAGTCGGTGAAGGGCTAGGGCTAGGAGTCGGTGAAGGACTGGGAGTCGGTGAAGGGCTAGGCGAAGGCGTGGGGCTAGGTGAAGGGCTAGCGGCCGCCGTCGGGCGAGCTGGGGTACTGGGGCTGGCAGTCGATCGGGGAGTCGGCGTAACCGCCGGGCTGGGTGAAGCAACCGGCGGCTGCACAATCACCGTGCTGGGGGCCGGCTGGCTTTGGCGCAACAGGGCCGACAGACCCAACACCGACGCAATCAGGACACCGATATACAGCATCACCAAATGGGCCGGCTTGAGCTGGGGAGCAGGAATCACCGACAGCACCCGTTGGGAGCGCACGGGAACTATGCCATTTTGCAGCGGATATTCCTGGGCAATTTCGGAACCATCCAACCCCAAAGCCGTGGCGTACTTGGCAATAAACCCGCGCACATAAACCGGCTCGGGCAGCGAGGACGAGTCGGCCGCCTCAAGTGCTTGCAGGATACGACGTTGAATTTTGGTGGTTGCCGCGACGGACTCGATCGTTAAGCCTTGGCTTTCGCGACATTCCCGCAGTCGAGCGCCGATTTCAACAAGGCGCTCAACTTGGGGCGAGTCAGCAGGCATCGTGCTGTCGTTCATATCCTTGTGGCTGCTGCGGTGCGTGATGCGGCGGAACGGGGAGGAGTTGGAAGATTGTACCGAGAGTTGGGGAGACGAAGACTCGTGACTATCCTAGCGACCGAGAGGCCATCTTGCGAAGGTTTAGACAACCACCATCAGAATTTTGAGGTCAGATTTTTGAGGTCAGAATCTTGAGGATGGTACTTGGGTCTGAGATTAGGATTGTCCCATGGGCTGGGTCTTGACCGATACCGCTCGCGACGCTTTTGGGAATTCAAGGGGAATTCCGGCAAGCATGATGATCAATCATGATCAATCGACGGGGAACGAGTCGGACTGGGATTAATGGGCTGATCCTAAGCCGGACTGGCGGCGCAACTGCTGAATTTCAGCGGCTGTTAGATGCCGATGAGTGCCGATTGGCAGCTCTTGACCCTGCTTTGATTTCAGGGTGAGCGAACCAATAGCAATACGGTGCAACTTTATCACCGGATGACCGAATAATTCGGCCATGCGTCGAATTTGCCGATTTCGACCTTCCACCAAAGTGATTTCTAGTTCCGTGCGATCGCCCTGAGGGTGATTCCCGCGCCCTTGCACCTCGCGGACTTGGGCCGGCAGCGTTGGGCGGCCATCCAATAAAATGCCCTGTCGCCATTGCGCCAACACTTGGGCGCTGGGCTGTCCCTGCACCCACACGCGATAGGTTTTGGGTTGGTGAAACCGAGGATGGGTGAGGGCGTGGGTCAGTTCCCCATCGTTGGTTAACAACAAGGCCCCAGTGGAATCCCAATCTAAGCGGCCCACGGGGTGCAGTCCCGTTTGTTCAACGAGCGATCGGGGAAGTAAATCCAACACGGTTCGCCGCTGCCGATCGTCTGCACAAGCCGACAGCACCCGGGCGGGCTTATTCAACAGTAGATAGATCAGTGCGGGTCGATCGGCTGGATGAACGGGCCGACCATCAACCTCAATTTGATCCACTGCGGGATTGACCACGCAGCCCAATTGCGCCACCTGGCCGTTGACCCGCACTCGCCCTTCCGTAATCCAAACTTCCGCATGGCGACGGGAAGCCAAGCCCCATTGGGACAATACCTTTTGCAACCGTTGCCCAGCTTGGGGCGCGATCGCGTGGGGGGCAGCCATTGCCCCAGGGGCGATCGGCTGGGTCAAGTCAGAGGCGGACGATCGGGCAGGGACAGTAGGACGGCGGCGACGACTCACGGGCGGGATGCTGAGGTTGGGGTAGGTGATGGGGTTGGGGTGGGTGATGGGGGCGGTTCGCAGCCTATCGTATGGCCCCGCAGCCAATCCAGCGCCCCTTGAGGACTGGGAATGGTATTGGTTTCCAGGGTGGCGATCGTCCAAGGATCATCAAGCTGCTGCTGCGATTGCCCCAAGGAGACCCCAAACCAGCGCCCAGAAACCGCCGCCTGGGTGCAAGCTGTTGTTTGGGGAATTTTGGCCGTGGTGCTCGATCGCGGTAGCAACAGAAGCTGCAAGCCAACCACAGTCATTAGGGTGGTGATCGCAAGGCTGAGATTGTTTCGCATGTCGATCGCACCTCAAAACGCAGGACTCCAACGCGGCCCAGCCGCTGGGTAATCGTCGGTCAGCCTAAGGCCGCCAGATGTCAGGGGGTTGTCAATGGCATGTCAGACGGCGTTTCAATCCATTGGCTTTCAGCAACTTTCGGATTTCAGCCAATTCTGACTGCCATTGAAAATCGGATTCTGATCCTCAGAAGATACAGGGATTGATTCGGTTCCCGTGCGATCGATTTAACAGGATGGTTGCGATCGAGATCGGTTGCGGCGGTTGCAATCGATCGGGCCCCAGCCGCCCACACCGGCCCAAGCCCCTATAATCTGAAAGCCAATCCTTCCGTTGAACCATGGTCGTTGAATTCGCCGACTCCGCCAAACTGGCTGTGGAAGTTAACCGCCGCCGCAACTTTGCCATTATTTCCCACCCGGACGCGGGGAAAACCACCCTCACGGAAAAGTTGCTCCTGTATGGCGGTGCAATTCACGAAGCCGGTTCCGTGCGGGCCCGTCGCGACCAGCGCCAGGCCACCTCAGACTGGATGGAATTGGAAAAGCAACGGGGCATTTCCATCACCTCCACGGTGTTGCAGTTTGAATATCGTGACTGCCAAATTAATTTGTTGGATACGCCCGGTCACCAAGATTTCAGCGAAGACACTTACCGCACCCTGGCCGCTGCGGATAATGCGGTGATGTTGATTGATGCGGCTAAAGGGTTGGAGCCACAAACGCGCAAACTGTTTGAGGTTTGCCGGTTGCGGAAATTGCCGATTTTTACCTTTGCCAACAAGCTCGATCGCCCCTCTCAAGAACCGCTGAATCTATTAGATGAAATTGAAAAGGAACTAAAACTCGCCACCTATCCGGTGAACTGGCCGATCGGGACGGGCGATCGCTTCAAAGGAGTGTTCGATCGCCGTACTCGGAAAGTGCATCTGTTCCAGCGATCGCGCCACGGCAGCAAAATGGCCGGCGAAACCACCCTGGATTTGGACGCACCGGAACTGCTGGAACTGGTGGAACCGGATGTTTATCAAGCCTTTAGGGATGAACTGGAACTGATTGAAGAAGTGGGTTCTGAGTTGGATCTCGAAGCGGTTTTGGCCGGCGAACTCACCCCCGTTTTCTTCGGTAGTGCCATGACCAATTTTGGGGTGCAACTGTTTCTCGATGCCTTCTTGGACTATGCGGCCAAGCCAGGCCCCCGCACCGCCCGAACTGGATCCGTTGACCCAACCCATGAGCATTTTTCGGGCTTTGTCTTCAAGTTGCAGGCCAACATGGATCCGAAACACCGCGATCGGGTGGCCTTTGTGCGGGTTTGCTCCGGCAAATTCGAGAAAGACATGGTGGTGACCCATGCGCGATCGGGCAAAAGCTTACGATTGGCTCGGCCGCAAAAACTCTTTGCCCAGGATCGCGAATCCGTTGAGGAAGCCTATGCGGGCGATGTCATTGGCTTAAACAATCCTGGAGCCTTCTCGATCGGGGACACCATTTACATCGGCCCCAAAATTGAATACGAAGGCATTCCTTGTTTTTCACCGGAACTCTTTGCCTATTTGCGAAACCCTAACCCCTCTAAATTCAAACAATTTCAGAAGGGAATTTCGGAACTTCGCGAAGAAGGAGCCGTCCAAATCATGTATTCCACCGACGAAGCCAAGCGCGATCCAATTCTGGCGGCCGTGGGGCAACTGCAATTTGAAGTGGTGCAATTCCGCTTGCAAAGTGAATACGGTGTGGAATCACGGGTTGAGCTGCTGCCCTACTCCGTGGCCCGTTGGGTCACTGCCGGTTGGGATGAGCTAGCCAAAGTGGGCCGGTTGTTTAATGCCATGACCGTCAAAGATATGTGGGATCGTCCCGTTTTGTTGTTCAAAAACGAGTGGAATTGTCAACAGGTGGAGGGAGATCACCCCAGCCTACAACTCCAATCGATCGCACCCTTAACCTAATGACTTCACGATCTGCGACATTTGGCTATTTTGGGGGCTGGTTTGACCAACGCTTTGGGTCAGCCCCCCAAGCCCGCTATCCAACGTTCAAGTCAGCGATCGGGCTGTTTTTGCAACACTTGGGCGATCGGCGGGATGGGGTGATTGTGGAAACCGGCACTCAGCGACTACCCGACGACTGGGGAGCTGGCTGCTCAACCACCATCTTTGGTGAAACCCTAGAAACCTTTGATGGCGGTCGTCTTTGGACGGTGGATCTGTCGCCGGAAAATCTGACCACTTCCCAGCACTGCACCCAGCATGTGGCTCAGCGAATTGAGTATGTTTGCAGTGATTCGGTGACCTTCCTCAAACAGTTCGATCGCCCGATCGACTTGCTGTATTTGGATAGTTTGGATTGGTGGGACGATCCTCAAATTCAACAACAATCCCAGGCCCATCAACTGGCAGAAATTGAAGCCGCCTGGGATAAATTACGCCAAGGTTGCATCATTTTGCTCGATGACAATGGGTTACCGGGCGGTGGCAAAGCCCGACTCACGAAGGAATTCTTAAGCCAGCAGGGTTGGAGCTGCATCCTCGACTATCAACAGAGTCTTTGGATTTCCGAGAAAGTCATGTTTTAAGTACATGTTCTCAGCTTGTGTTCTAAATTTATGTTCTAAATTTATGTTTTAGATACATGTTTTAGATACATGTCTTAAATTCATGCTTCAAAGTGCTGTTTGCAGGACTTTGATGGGATCACTGAAAAATTGAGACTGGAATTCTGTCACCATTTGAGGTAAACCTGCAATTAGAGTGCCTTGATGATGGGTGATAGGGCACTTCCCCGCGTTCCTTTGCTTGTTTCCTTCACCTTGGTTCTGCCCTGTGCCATACTCATCCACCCGATCGCGTGCCTTGTCTAAACGGTCTCAGCCGCCCGAGACCGACTATGCAGACTACCTGGAACTGCCGCCAGAGGGGCCAGAGCTGGACTTGTTGCGAGCAGCCCGAGCTATCTATGAGGCCTACTGTGTGATTATGGTCGATCGCGCTCGGCGGCCCTATGGAATTGTGGTGAATTGGCACACCTTTCGCGGGCGACCGATTTTTCAAGATCGAGTGATTCTTTTGCCGGACGAACGCTTCATTTCGATTCGACAAATTGAATTGCAAATGTATTAGATCAATCAAGTTGGATCAGTCAAGTTAGATCAATCAAAGATTGGAGCCGTCAGCGATCAGACGATCGACGCGGCCAGCCAACGCAATGGCAGAAAATGCAATCAGGATCAACACAGTTAGACCCAAAAATATAGCCAGATTAATCCTTGAATCAAAATCAGGTCTGAGTTAGAAAATTTGATCAAGGACAAAGCAGGACAAGATCAGCAATTTCTGAAATTTCCTAGATCTGTCTTTTGAGCTTGACCTTTACAATAGAAGAACCGCGCCGTTTTTCATCGCAATAACGTTAGGTTGCCTGTGTCTCCGTTGCCATCATCACTGATTGCCAATCAAGCTGAGTCGATCCAGATTGAAACCCTGGAATTGTTGGAATGGCCGCGCCTTTGCCAGCATCTGGCAACCTTTACGGCAACCAAGCTGGGGGCGATCGTGGCCCGACAGTTACCGATTCCGGGCGATCGCCGTACCAGCGAAGCCCTGTTAGCCCAAACCCGCGAGGCCTGGGAGCTGGAACGCAGCGCTACGGGGGGCCTGAATTTTGGCGGGATTGCGGATATTGGCTCAGCGCTCGATCGGGCAACGCGGGGCGGTGTGCTGGCCGGTGAGGAACTGTTGGAAGTGGCCACCACCCTCTCCGGGGCCCGCAACCTGCGCCGGGCGATCGATCAGCGGGAAGATTTGCCGGCCCTGGCGGCCCTGGTTGAGGAGCTGCGGACTTATCCCGAGCTGGAGCAGGAAATTCACTACTGCATCGATGATCGCGGTGATGTGACCGATCGCGCTAGCCCCAAGTTGGCGGAAGTCCGCGAAAAGCTGCGGGCTGGCCGCGATTGGATTTACCAAAAGCTGCACAACATCATGCAGCAGCAGTCCAACGCGATTCAGGAACCAAATATTAGCCAACGGGGCGATCGGTTCGTGATTCCCGTGAAGGCCAGCCATAAGGACGTGATTCGCGGCATTGTCCACGACACGTCTTCCACGGGCGCGACCCTGTACGTGGAACCCCACACGATTACGGAGCAAAACAACCGCCTGCGCCAATGGCAACGGCAAGAGGCGATCGAGTCGGAAATCGTCCGGCGGCGGCTGAGCGAGCAAATTGCCGAGGTGGCTTCGGATCTGGAGCGACTGTTGGCGGTGGCTACGGAGCTGGATTTAGCCGCCGCGCGGGCCCGCTATTCCTTTTGGATTGAGGGCAATGCACCACGTTTTATTGAGACCGGTGAAACCCTGACCCTGCGGCAGTTGCGCCACCCGCTGTTGATTTGGCAACAGAAGCACGAGCAAGGGCGGGACGTAATCCCGATCGATGTGCGGGTGGATCCGACGATTCGGGTGGTGGCGATTACGGGGCCGAACACGGGGGGCAAAACCGTCACCCTGAAAACCCTGGGCTTGGCGGCCCTGATGGCGAAGGCGGGGCTGTTTGTGCCCGC
Source organism: Limnothrix sp. FACHB-406 (assembly GCF_014698235.1). Classification (NCBI taxonomy): domain Bacteria; kingdom Bacillati; phylum Cyanobacteriota; class Cyanophyceae; order Pseudanabaenales; family Pseudanabaenaceae; genus Limnothrix; species Limnothrix sp. FACHB-406. The sequence continues at coordinate 357,347 of NZ_JACJSP010000001.1, forward strand.
GCGGGAGCCGGTGGAGTTGCCGTGGTTTAGCCAGGTGTTGGCGGATATCGGTGATGAACAGTCGATCGAGCAGAACCTGTCCACCTTTTCGGGCCACATCCGCCGGATCGTCCGCATCCTGGATGTCCTGGAGCCTGATCGCCCCACCACCACCGACGGGTTGAATGTGATCGCCCCGGAAAGGGCGCACGGCGGTGCGCCCCTACCCGAGGGTGATTTTGACGATGCCAACAATCCAGAATTCAACGAAACCGAAACCGTAGGGGCGCAAGGCCTTGCGCCCTCCGCCGATCGCCCCGCCACCAACGATGATCCGAACGGGTTGGGTGCGATCGCTACGGAAAGGGCGCACGGCGGTGCGCCCCTACGGGAACGTGGTCTGGAATCGTTGGTGTTGTTGGATGAGGTCGGCGCGGGAACCGACCCGGCCGAGGGCAGCGCCCTGGCTGCGGCCCTGTTGGAAGCTCTAGCCGATCGCGCCCGCTTGACCGTGGCGACGACGCACTTTGGGGAACTGAAAACCCTGAAATATCGTGACAGCCGGTTCGAGAACGCCTCGGTGGAATTTGATGACCAAACCCTCAGCCCCACCTATCGGTTGCTGTGGGGGATTCCGGGGCGATCGAACGCCTTGAGCATTGCCCGCCGGTTGGGGTTGGATGAAGCCGTGGTGACGGCCGCGGGCGATCGGGTTGGCGGCCAATCGGAAGACATCAACCGGACGATCGCCGGACTAGAAGCCGAACGCCGCCGCCAGGAAGCCAAGGCCAACGAGGTGGCGCACCTGTTGCAGCGGGCGGAGTTTTTGCATGAACAAATCGATCGCAAGGCCCAAACCCTGAAGGAGCGTGAAGAACAGCTCAAGCAAACCCAAGAAGCCGCCGTCCAAAAGGAAATCGAGCGGGCCCGTAGCGAAATTGCCCAGGTGATCCGGCAGTTGCAGCGGGGCACACCCACGGGCCAGCAAGCCCAGCAAGCCACGGCCCAGGTGGGCGAAATTGCCCAACGATTTCTACCGTCTCAGCAGCCGAAACCGAAACCCAAGGGCTACAAACCCCAGGTGGGCGAACGGGTGCGCGTGCCCAAGCTCGGCGGCGCGGCGGAGGTGCTGGCGATCGATGAGGCCGACGAGGAAATCACGATTCGGATGGGGCTGATTAAAGCGACCCTCAGTTTTGCCGATGTGGAATCCCTCGATGGCAAAAAAATCGAGGTGCAAAAACCGGAGCCAAAACCCGCGCCGCCGAAAACCAAGGAGCGATCGATCCTCCGCACCAGCAGCAACACCCTAGATATTCGCGGGGCCCGGGTGGCCGACGCGGAAATCGAGGTGGAACAGGCGATCGATCGGGCGATTTCCGCTGACTTTGGTTGCCTGTGGATCTTGCATGGCAAGGGAACCGGTAAACTGCGAGACGGCGTGCGCGCTCACCTCAAAACCCATCGACTGGTGGAACGGTTTGAGGATGCCCCCCGCGAGGACGGCGGCACGGGCGTGACGATCGCCTATTTGCGTTAGGTTCTGGCCAGGAGTGGTGTGTGTTGAATGCCGTTCGATCGAAGGGCTGGCCGTGGCTGGCGGTTTGGGTGCTGCCCGCGCTGCTGCTGGCGGCCTTGATGATGCGTTATGGCGTAAACCTACCCACCTACGACCAGTGGGACACGCCGGGGGTGTTGTTCGTGAAGTTGGCGGAGCAACAACCCCTGACCTTCGCGGATTTTATTTCCCAGCACAATGAAAGCCGCAAAGTCTTTCCCCGGCTAATTTTTTTGGGATTGGCTTATCTGACCGGCTGGGATATTCGGGCAGAGTTGGCGGTGATTTTTGCCCTGGTTTGTGGGGCGGCGGGGGCGATTTTTGCCCTGGGGCGATCGACCGTTTTAGATCGCAGATTTCAGGCGATCGCCTTTGCCTTAGCCAGTTGCTTACTCTTCAGTCCGTCCCAATGGGAAAACTGGGTTTATAGCATTCAAATTGTTGTTTTCCTGCCGATTTTTTGCATCACCACGAGCTTATGGTTGGCGCAATCTTCGCTGAAGTTTTGGCAGAAAATTGCGATCAATATTGTGTTAGCTACAATCAGCACCTATTCCAGCGCTAGCGGGATGTTTTGCTGGTTTCTGTCGTTCCCGGCGTTGTTTTTAAAGGATTGGATCGTTGGGTTGGGTCGGCAAGATGCTGGTGGGCGCACGGCGGTGCGGGATGTTGGTGAAATTGGATCGTTAGGTGACGAAGATGGTGGTGGGCGCACGGCGGTGCGCCCCTACAAGGTTGTGGGGGATTTGGGGCGATCGATTCAATTGTTGGGGGCGACGGCTCGCCAATCCTGGATCGGCCTTGGAGTTTGGCTGGCGGCAATGGCGGCGAATTTGCTGCTCTATTTTTGGGATTACTACAAACCCCCCAGCCACCCGAGTTTTGCAGGGCCGCTGCAACAACCGATCGAGGGGTTGAAATATTGGTTTGCCTTGATGGGGGCAATCCTGGGGTTTGATGATTTAGGGCTGAGTCAACTGCTGGGTGCTTTGGGATTGCTGGGCTTTTTGGGGTTAGTAATCCTGGCTTGGCGGGGCGATCGGGTGCGATCGTTTGAGTGGGTGATCTTTGGGTGCTACGCGATTGGAACGGATGCGATCGTCACCCTCGGGCGATTTGGATTTGGGCCCGATTCTGCCCTGACTTCCCGTTACCAAACCTTTTCGCTTTATCTGTGGATTGCGATTATTCATCTGTCTGCGATTTTGCTGCCCCAATTCACTCAGCGCCGCCTACCCAAACCTTGGCGAAAAGGGCTGGTGATTTTTGCATTAACCCTATTTTTAGTGTTGCATTACGCCAGCTTTGCGATCGGGTCGCGCAACTTGGCAAACTTCAGTCGCGATCGCCATCAGGGCAAAGCTTGCTTAACGTTCATCAACAGTTTCCAAGATGAACGCTGCTTCACGGAGTGGATTTATCCTGAACTGAATGACCATGTTTTAAAGACGATCGGGGATGTGGATCGCCTCGGATTTATCAAGCCGCCCTTAGCTTTGCCGATGCCGATTAAGAGTGATTTGAAAATTATGGCGAAGGGCCAGCCGATCGCCGGAAACTTCCAAACCCTCACGATCCAAAAAAATGACGAGACCTGGGAATATATGGCCGGCGGCGAGCTGACCTTGGGTGGTGGTTGCCAACCCACGCGATCAGTTTTATTGGCTTACGAAAAAGACGGCGCAACAATTCCCTTCACAGCAGCCAAAGTGGGCAAAAACTATCGTGGCATGGGGCAAATCATTGGTGATTTTGTTTGTCCTAATAATCGCTGGAGCAAGAGTTTTGAGCTAGACAAATTGGTGTCTGATCCCCAAAAACGGCTGGAGATTGTGCGATCACCTAAAATCACCGCCTGGGCCTTCGACACCGATCGCGGCACGGTCTACCCCCTCGCCGGTTCCTATTCTTTTCCGCAAAAATCATGAGTGAGCCAACCTACCGTAATCCAGCCCCCACGGTGGATTTGATTATTGAATTGGTCGATCGCCCTCACCGCCCGATCGTGTTGATTGAGCGGAAATACGATCCGCTGGGTTGGGCGATTCCCGGCGGCTTTGTGGATTATGGCGAATCGGTGGAAGACGCGGCCCGGCGCGAAGCCCTCGAAGAAACTTGCTTGGCTGTGACCTTAATCGAGCAATTTTATGTGTATTCCGACCCGCAGCGGGATGCGCGCAAACACACCATGAGCGTGGTGTTTATTGCCACAGCAACGGGCGATCCCCAAGCGGCCGATGATGCCCAAAATTTAGCGATTTTTAATCCTTGGGAGCTACCCCAAAATCTTTGCTTTGATCACGATCGCATCCTCGAAGATTACCTCCGTTACCGCTATTATGGACAGCGACCTCGCCCCTGATTTTGATTACTAATTCTCTGGTTGCCCATTAGATCATGCCTAAACAAGTTATTCAAACCGACAAAGCGCCTAACCCCGTTGGTCCCTATAACCAAGCGATCGTCGCGAATGGAATGCTGTTTGCCTCGGGACAAATTTCCATTGATCCGGCCACGAATCAGCTCGTCCATGAAGGCGATGTGGTGGCCCAAACGGAACGGGTGATGCAAAATCTGGAAGCAGTTTTGGAAGCCGGAGGAACCAGTTTTGCCAATGTGGTGAAAACCACAATTTTCTTGGCGAATATGGATGATTTCACCATGGTAAATATGGTTTATGCCAGATACTTTTCTGAGGTAACAGCTCCGGCGCGGGCAACCGTGGAAGTGGCTCGTTTGCCCAAGAATGTATTGGTGGAAATTGACTGCACCGCCATTGTTGATTAACCGAACTCACCAGATCACAGCCCGATCGAGCTGTGATGAATGGGCTGTTCATGCGGATTAACAGAGCGGTATTTTCCAGCCGACAAACCGGACGATCGAGCCGGCCCCAAGGTCAATCAATCTAAGATCTCGATCGTGCCGGTTGTGCCATCCAGCCGCAACAGTTGCCCCGTGCGGAGTCGTTGGGTGGCGTTGGGAATGTCCATCACCGCTGGGATTCGATATTCCCGCGCCACGATCGCTCCGTGGGACAAGCGCCCCCCCGCCTCGCAAATGAGGCCGCCAGCCCGCACCAGAAGGGGCCCCCAAGCTGCATCCGCATGGGGAATCACCAAAATGGATCGTTGATCGATCGCCGGAGCCAGGGTCAGTTCACTCAGCGATCGAATCACAATCACACGCCCCTCCACCCGGCCGGGACTACCGCCCAACCCACGGAGGGTCGATCGCGCCGCCGCCGCACTCCACTCCAGCGCACAAAGGGGCGGCTCTTGGCCATAGACCAACGGAGCGGCCGGCGTTTCGCACCAATCGGCAAAGGCCTGGCGGCGTTGGGCAATCCGAGCGGTCAGAATCCGTTGCAGGTTTTGGTTTTGGGGGTGAGCCACCCATTGCCGAATTTCAGCTAATTCCAGATAAAAAATGTCGCCTTCCTGCTGCAACAGGCCGATCGCCTGCCACTGCTGCTCTAGGGCCACAAAAGTCCATCGCAGTTGCGCCAAAAGCTTGTTGTAGAGTTCTGCCACCTGCCCTTTCAAATCAAGACGGCGCTGGGCGATCGAGGTTTGACGGCGAGGGTTGCTAGGCTGGGTGATTGGGGTTTTGGCCAACTGCAACAGCATGGTCTGTGGAATTTCCACCGCCTCGCGCCAGGTGGGCACGGCCACATCGGTTCCCACTTCGCTCAAATAGCCATAGGTGTCCAGAAACACTTGAAAGCTAGCGAGAATTTCCCGCCCTTCCGGTGACTCTGCCAAGGCGGCCCAAACGGCCGGGGCCTGATCCAAGGCGCGAATTCGCTCCAAGGACAAAACCGCTTGCATCCGTTGAGCCAAATTCTGGAGCCAGCGGGTGGCGGCCACTTCCGGGTGGCGGCTGGGATCGAGTTGCTCCGGTTTGCGACGGCCGATCGCCTGGCGCAGGGCCGCACTCAGGGGGGCCAAAATGCTGTACTCCGTGGCGCGATCGAGCAGCCCCATAATCTGTTCTGCCCGCACCAGGAGGCGTTCTGGCTCTGAAAACTGTTCTGCTGGCAGGGTTTCCAGGCTTTGGAGTCCGGGTTCAAACCACTGTTCCCAGTCGCGCTGAAACGATCGATCCAAATTCCACTCCCGACCCAACAGCCGCCAAAGCCCCGGCAAGTTGCGCAGGGTGGCCGTGAGGGGTGGCCGGCTCATTTTGCCCCCGTGGGTGAGGGCTTCCAAGCTCTCGGGCGGCAAGCCCATCCGCCGAAACAGATCCGCCAACAGGGTGACGTTGAAATAGGCGCGGCCGTGGAATAGGGTGGCCGTTTCCAAAAAATCCAATCCCGCTGCCCGATCGCCCAAAACCAGCGTGAACAGTCGCCCCCAAGCCCCACAGGTCATGGGCCGGTTAATGGACCAAGTGAGGGGCCGAATTACGCCGGGAATGGCTTCCGCGGCCATCCGCCGCGTCCAAATGGGTAGCAGGGTGGTGATGGGGCGAGCCTGCAAAATCCACAGGTGCTGGCCGTCAAATGTCCATTCCACATCCTGGGGAACGCCATCAAAGTGAGATTCCAAATCCCGCGTCAACAGGGCCACTTCCCGCACCAACCAGCCGGGCACATCGCCGGTTCCGGTTTCGGCGGCCAGGGGGCGCGTGCTGGTGGCGAGGGCGCGCAATTCTGACTCGATCGACTGGGGTGGATTGGCCGGGCCCGGAAAGGCAACCGATCGGGACTCGCGCCAGGCCGTCACATCCAATTCACTCAAATCAATCCGGTACGATTCGGGGGTGATGCGCCCGGAAACCACCTGGGCAGCGGAACCGGGCAGGGCTTCCACCAAAACCGCTTCGCCCTGTTGCGTCACGGGATCGCGGCTGAAGGCTACTCCCGAAAAGGCTCCGGCAATTTGTGGTTGCACCAGCACGGCCATGCTGGCATCGGGCAGGTTGCGATCGCGCCGATACTCGATCGCCTCCGGTGCGTCATAGGACACAAAAACCACCGCCGCCGCTTCCACCAACTCCAAGGGGGTACGCACATCACTGACGGTGCAATACAAGCCAGCGGCGGCCGAGCGATCGCCGTCCTCCCCGATCGCGGACGATCGCACAATCAGAGGCGGATCAAAAATGGCTTGGGCCACCCCTTCAGTTAACTCGCCCTGGCCCGCCAAGCGGTTGGCCAACAGCACGGGATCATCTCCCGGCAGCAAAATCCAACCGGGCAAAACCGGATAGCCCCAAGCCTTCAAGCGGGACAGGGTAGCGGCCTTCGTGCCGGCCCGTTGTGGATCCAGTGGTTGATCGAGAGAGAGCATTGAATCTGCCTTGCCTTGAAAAAAGCCCATGGCCCCTTGAGAACCGGCGGCCGCTCCCGATCGCCCCAAGGCCAGATCCTCGGGCATGGTTTGGCAAATCCAGGCCAGCAAAGCCGCCACCAACACAGCCCCCACCACCCGATCGACCCCATTGGGATTCAGCAACCCCAACATCAACGGATAGAGCGCCAGGGCCAGCAACCGACTGGTTTGGCGATCGCGCGTGAAGGCAAACCCAGACACCGACAGCAACCCCGTTAGCAACGCCGCACTGGGTTCATGGGCGATCGCCCCCCAAGTGGCATTGGTCATGCCCGCGCCTCGGCCCACCCAGTAGCGCCCCAACACAACACCCCCGATCGTCAGCCATTCCCAGCCCGACTCGATCGGGAAAAACTGCCGAGCCAACCACACCGCGCCCAATCCCTTCAGGGCCTCCCCCGACACAGCCAACAGGCCCCACCAGGGCCCCGCATGGTAAAAAGCCGCCGAGACGCTGACATTTCCCGTGCCCAACCGTCGCAACCGTTTGCCCGTGCCCCAACGCACAATCCAGTCCGTGAGCGGCAAAGCTCCCAAAGCCGGACAAAGGGTTAGCAACAGTAGAAGGCCCAAGGTCTGTTCGCTGGTCATGGATGGCAACGGTCGAGGCAATGCTCAAACTAACTGTGGGAACTGACGAACCGCCACCTGTCCCCGGGAACTGAAACAAATCAGCCCCTGGCTTTCCGTCGTTTGTTGCTGGCTGAATCCCGTAATCTGATAACCCGTGGTGTCATAAACAGTCACCATTCCACCCTGTCGCAGGGCCAGGCGATTGAACGGCGCAAAATAAGCATAATCCAGATGGTTTTGGCGGCCTTGGATTGAGGGCTGGCCCCAGTCCCTTGGCCACCAGCAATCGACCGCTCCGAAGTCCATGGGCGGCATGGGGTTCCAGGGGAGCGGCGACTGGCCGGGGGTTGCTTGACTGGGGGGCTGGCGAGATGGCTGACTGGGTGGGGCGATCGGGGCGCTTTGGTATTGCACCTGCGTTGAGTGGGCAACACCTGGAGTGGTTGGCAATTCTGTCGCCCAGGTCTGGCACAAGTCCTGGTACAAGTCTTGGCACAGGTTAGCCACCCGAGCTTTCAGGGACTGATTAAACAGATCCCCAATCATCACCATCCCTCCCTGCATCCATTGACCCGCCCCGCCCAACTCCGGGTGATTAAACTGGGCCATGGTTCCGCGTCCCGATCGAATCTTGTCGGCCAAATGGCTGACCGCTGCCACCGAGAACCCGTGGCGATTGGCGATCGACTGTAGCCTTTGAACATCCATGCCCCTACCTCAGTCCCTGACGATTGGATTTACGGTTTTTGATCTACTTTCGATCTACTTTTGATCTACCTTTTTTGACTATGCTTTTCTGGTCGTTCTTCTTGATTGCTTTTCTTCATTTCTTAATTTCTCTGTTTGATGGCTCTCTGATTACAATTTGATCACTATTTGATCTACGTTGTGATTGATTGACAGTTGGATCATCGAAAATTCATCCATCAGAAATTTATTCATTGGGAACTGCTCAATTAGAAATTCATCATCACTGCGCCCATGCAATCTACTCCTCAAGCCCCTAAATCCTCCCCTAAGTCCTTAATGGGACAAATTCGGCGATCGGGAGCCATCTTCCGCGCCCTGAGCACCACCTATTACGCCTATATGTTGGAATATCGGGCGGAATTATTGCTTTGGGCCCTTTCGGGGGCCGTGCCGTTCATTTTGATGGGTGCTTGGGTCAAAGCGGCGGAAACGGGGCAATTCGGGCTGTCTTCCATCCAATTTGCTCAATATTACCTAGCCGCATTCATTGCTCGACAAATGAACGTGGTTTGGGTGGTTTGGGAATTTGAAAAAGAAGTGAACCAAGGTCTCCTTTCGCCCAAGCTTTTACAGCCGATCGACCCAGTTTGGCATCACCTGGTTTCCCACCTCACGGAGCGATTTGTGCGATTGCCGATCATTGGGTTGCTCGTGATCTTATTTTTTGTGCTCTATCCCCAATCATTTTGGCTGCCTAGCGCCACAAATCTCTTGGGGTTTATGATCATTACGCTTTTGGCCTTTGGCCTGCGATTTTTAATTCAATACACCTTTGCCATGGGGGCATTTTGGATGGAAAAAGCGGCCGCCCTGGAACAGGCTTGGTTTTTTATTTATCTGCTGGGTTCAGGAATTTTGGCTCCGTTGGAAGTGTTTCCGCCCCTGGTGCGATCGATTGTGGAATGGACTCCATTTCCTTATCTGATCCACTTTCCCGCTGCGTTGTTGATGGGTTTGCCGGTGGATTGGGGTAAGGGACTCTTGGCGATCGGGCTGTGGAGTGGCTTTTTTTATGGCTTGAATCGTTGGCTCTGGCGGCGGGGTCTGCGGCAATATTCCGGCATGGGAGCCTAAGCGGCCGGCCTCAGCAACAAAAACGCCCAAGTAGGAGCGTACGGGTATACGTACGGCCGTGCGCTCCCACCAGTATTTCCGTTGATCGCTATTCCGCGTTTTGGAAAACCCGCCGCAGATCAATCACGTCGCTCATCTTGCGAATGTGGGTAAAGACCCGATCGAGCTGGGTTCGATCGCAGATGTCAATGCCCAAGGTGATCATGGCCGTTTCACCCGGCTTGGTTTTCACGGCGGCCCGGTTCACGTTCACATTCGAGTCCGCCAGTCGGGTCAAAATATCCTTGAGCACCCCCACCCGATCGATCGTTTCCACCCGAATTTCCACGGGATAGGTGGGCTGGCGACCCACATTGGTCACCTCGGGGTTCCAACTCACCGGAACCAGGCGATCGCCCGGCACATTGGCCAAATTGCTGCAATCTTGGCGGTGAATGGCCAAGCCCCGGCTGCTGCGGGTCACCACCCCCACGATCGGCTCACCCGGCACCGCGTGACAACAGCCCGCCATGTGATGCAACAGCCCTTCCACCCCCAAAATGGGCGACAGGCGATGGCGATTTGACCCCGAATCCCCGTGGGGGCGCGGGCTGGACGACGGCATAATCACCGCCTCGGCCACCGGTTGCGCGGTTTTCACCACCTCACGAATCCGCCCCAGCAGCATATTCAACGTAATTTCCCCGTAGCCCAGCGCGGCCAGGGTGTCATCCACGCTGTGGTAGTTGCAGCGCTCCGCCACCGCCTGCATGGGTGCGGACTTCAGAAAACTTTCAAACCCTTGCTTACCCAGTTCCTTTTCCAGCAGCTCGCGGCCGCGGCTGATGTTTTCTTCCCGGCGCGATCGCTTGTACCACAGCCGGATCCGGTTGCGGGCAGTGGCTGTCACCACAAAATTCAGCCAGTCAAGGCTGGGGTGCGCATTTTTCTGGGTGATGATTTCAATGATGTCGCCGTTTTGCAGGCCCGTATCCAGGGTCACCATCCGGCGATTCACCAGGGCCCCCGCGCAATGGTTGCCCACCTCCGTATGAATCCGGTAGGCAAAATCCACCGGGGTTGCATGGTTGCTGAGGGCAATCACATCGCCCTTGGGTGTAAAGACATAAATCTCATCCTCAAAGAGATTTTTCTTAACATTTTCCAGATACTCATGCGCATCCTTCAGATCGCTTTGCCATTCCAGCAATTGCCGCAGCCAAATAAACTTTTCATCATCGGTGCTGGCGGCCAAGTGGCTACCACCCGTTTCCTTATATTTCCAGTGGGCTGCAATCCCGTATTCCGCCACTCGATGCATTTCTTCGGTGCGAATTTGCACCTCCAAGGGCCGTCCCGTCAAGCCAATTACTGAGGTATGAAGCGATTGATAGCGGTTGGGTTTGGGCAGACCAATGTAATCCTTGAACCGGCCAGGGATGGGGCGAAATTCATCATGAACCACGGCTAAAGCGCGGTAACATTCATCAACCGATTGGACAATGACGCGCACGGCAGCAATGTCATAAATTTCCCAGAAGCTTTTATTCTGACGCTGCATCTTTTGGTAAATGCCATAGAGATGCTTGGGCCGGCCGCTGGTTTCGGCGCTTTGAATGCCCAGTTGGTTGAGCCGATCGCGCAGAATTTGCAACACCCGATCGAGCCGGGCCTCGCGATCGGTGCGTTTTTCCGCCACCAGTTCTTGAATTTCCCGATAGGCATCCGGTTGAAGATATTTAAACGACAGATCTTCCAGTTCCCACTTAAAGCGCCCAATGCCCAGACGATTGGCCAAGGGCGCGAAAATATCCATGGTTTCTTGGGAAATTCGGCGCTGTTTTTCCGGAGCCAGATGCTCCAAAGTTCGCATATTGTGCAGGCGATCGGCCAGTTTCACCACAATCACACGAATGTCCTTGGCCATCGCCAAAAACATTCGCCTGAAATTTTCCGCCTGCTGCTCTTTTTTACTAGAAAAATTAAACTTAGAAAGCTTCGTGACCCCTTCCACCAAAAATCGCACTTCTGCACCAAACTTGGCTTCCAAATCTTCCGGGGTTGTAGCCGTGTCTTCCACAATATCGTGTAGAAAACCCGCTGCAATCATCTCGGGGCTGCCCCCCAATTCTCGCAGCAAACCAGCCACGGCCACCGGATGGGCAATGTAGGGTTCACCGGAAGCCCGATATTGATCTTGATGCAGATCATAGGCAAATTGAAAGGCTCGACAAATCAAGCTGTTGCCTAGGGGGCGTTCTGTGCCTTGGGGATGATGAAAATCCTCCATTAAACATTGGCTGAGCCAGGTGGGCAACGACAGGCTGGGATATTCATCAATGGGCGAGTAATGGTGGGAAACGGCGACAACCATAGGATTTTTGAGGGAAAAAAGTTAGGGTCTGGGATGGGGGGTGAGGAGCGATCGAACGAGTGAGGGTCATTCCACTGGCCAATTCCCATTGATGAGAATGATCCCCAGCCTGAAGGGTGTGCAATTAAGCCCAATCTGCGCAAAGGGCGATCAGAAACGGTGATTCTTCAGGACTGGAGCTGAACCAATGGCCAACCAATGACCAACCAAAGTGAATGCTTAGACAGGGAAAAGGCTGGCTGAAATGGGGCCGAGTGATGACCCCAGGCTGAGGGAACATCACACATCAACTCAGCAATTCAAAACCAAGAGCCTGAAAGCAAAATGACCTGCGAAGACGACAAGAAGAGCCTCAAACTGCTAGGGTGCTGTTAACCCCCTGTCCCTGGCTGGAACATAGCGGCTGAGACCGTTATCGCTAAAAGGAGTTTTAAATTTAGAGAACGCTGTAATTAGGTCTAACTTAGAAAGCTGGTTTCTGTCATGCTTCGACCAAATTTTCTAAGCATCCCTGACCCTTGGACTGTGGTTTGTGAACGGCCCGAAGGTTGGAGGAAATTTTTATGAAATGCAATAGATTCTACTAAATTCTCTTCGGTTTCACGCAATTGGGAATGATGTTTTTTGGATTACACCCGATCGCCCTGATCCCCGCCCCTTCATTACAACCGATCGTCCTATGCAATCTCCCGATTCGATCAGTGAAAATGTGTCAAATTCCGAAAAGGCAGCGCTTGGCTCGCTTGAACCAGTCGATAATGGCAGTTTATCGGATCAAGGCTACGAAAAACTACGATTAACGCTCGAATGCTTTGAATTGCGCTTGCAAGCGGCAACCCAGCCTCCGGCGGATCTGAATGAAGCGCTGGCCGATCTGCGGATGGCGGTGACGGGGCTGGCGGAGGGCAGCGGCCTGGAGCAATCACTGCAAGTGGAAATTTACAAACAGTTACGTTTGCTGGAAACGGATTGGGCATTTTTGCGAATGGCTCGTCAACCAGCGACCTTTGCCCAGCGGCGATCGACCATGCAAGAGAGGCTCAAGCTGTTGCAGAACTATTGCGCCCATGGCCAAACCCTGGCGGCGGGCGAAGGGACGATCGCGCCAGATCAGGGGCAAATGTAAAGATCAGGGGCAAATGTAAAGATCAGGGGCAATAAACGCGGAGGTGACCGCCTTAGGGATGCCTTAGGGATGTTCTAGGGATTATTGCCGTCGATGATCCAACCGTTTTGCATCAGCTCGGTGGTTAGGTTGGCTGCCCCAAGACGCGATCGCCACTGTTGGGCCATGGATTGGTCGGCAAAGGGGCCAATGCGCAGACCGCCGGTTTCGTTGGGGAAGACGCTGGAAGCCGGAACCCCCAGTTCACTGAGCCGGTTAATCAGTTGCGCGAGGGGCGATCGCCCGTTGGTCACCACCACAAAATAGGCCGGGTCATTGGTTGCCGTGGAACTGGCGGCGGCCAGGGTGCTGGGGAACTGATTGCTCGATCGAGGCAAAGGCGCAAGGCGGCTGGGGGCTGGCGCAAAGATCGGTTCCAAGTCCGGCAGGCTGGCCATGGGTTCCGGTGGTGGCTCGGGCAAACTGCGCGATCGGCTGGTGTTTCCCAAGGGGGGCAACCGGCGGCCCGCCATCGGGAGCGGAGCCGTGTTGCTGGGCGGTTGCCATTGGGGATCACGGCCGGCGGGTTCAAAATTAGCAAAAAGGGCGCTGGGATCCGGTTCATCCTGATTGGGGCCCCGTGTTGGCGACCACCCGGCCGCGCCCGATCGAGCGGGCAGGGGCGATCGAACCGGTTGCACCCGATTGAAAGAATTGACGCTGGCATTAACGGTGGCATCGGATCCAGAAGCCGCCGATCCGGAAGCTGCCGATTCACTCAATTCGCCAATTTCAGCGGTGATCCCCCGTTGAGCCAGTTCTCGTACCCGGGCAGTGGCATCGATCGATCGCTCAAATAGCCCAGCCCGCACGGCCGTTTGCCCCCGATAGGTGACAAAAGCCGCCGTGGGAGACAGTTGTTTAACCTGCTCGAAAAGCCCCAAACTATCGCCGAGGGCATAGACCACATAACGGCCTTGGCTGGGAACCACCGGCTCAAAGAAGTTGCGATCAGTTGGGTTGGTTGGGGCGATCGCGCTGGAGGTGGTTGGAGGTTCCTGCACCATGGTCACCCCCGAGCCAGCTCCCTCTTCCACCACCCAGCCGGTTTCTTCCGTAGTTGTTGGGTTCGCGATCGGGCTGGGGCGCGGCGCTTCCAACACTTCCACATCAATCGGCGAGCGCGGTGGGGGCGCAGCAGCGGGCCTTTCAACCTCGGGGATCGGCGCGGCCGGCGCACCGGGCAAGGGCGCACCAAAGGGAAGCGTGTCATTGGCCGAAGCTACGGGGGCGATCGCTCCCAGGCCGCAGCAGGTCAGCGCCATTGCCCCCAACCAACGCCCCCAGCTTTGGCCCATTGGGTTCTGGGGATGTTGACTCGGCTGATTCTGGCCCCGCTGGCGATGTTTCGGAGGATGGGTGGGATGGGGTGCGCTCTTAATATCACCGTGGATATCCATAGAAACTTGAGAAACTTTGACCGCTTCGGGTTCCATATCCATTTCCATATCCATCGCCATCTTGATCTGCATGGAATTGACCGTTGATTAGCCCACGACTAGCCCGCCGGTATCGGCTACGCACCCATCATCATCGCCGCCTATCATCATAGCCACGCGACCACCGCAGCATCACCCATCCAATCCGCGATCCCAGATGTTCATGGAAGTGGGCAAGTTTTGTGCCCCTAGGTCAGCGGATCCGGTTGAATCGGCAACTCCACCCGAAATTCCGTTCCTTGCCCGATCGCCGTGCTGAATTCAATGAGTCCGCCATGGGACTTCACAATTCTTTCGCTCACGGACAAGCCCAAACCCGTCCCCCGGCCCACCGGCTTAGTGGTGAAAAAAGGATTAAAAAGCTGATCTCGTGCCGATTCAGGAATCCCCATCCCGTTATCCCGCACCAACACCCGCACCCGATCGCCCAAATTGACCAGGGACACAGCCAACATGGGTTGCCAGTTGGGGTCTTGGCGCTGTCGGTCTTGGCGAATTGCCTCCTCGATCGCATCCAGCGCATTGGTCAGTAAATGCAACAAAACCTGATTAATTTGGTCGGGATAGCACAACACTGGCGACACCGCCTCATAGCGCGTTTCGAGATTGACACTTAATCCCGTCTTTTTGGCCATGGAATCGTTGCCCGTCAGCCGATGATTCAGAATCAACAAAGCGTGCTTAATGCTCGACTGCAAATTCAGGGGCTTCATTCCCTCCTCATCCAGACCCGAAAAGGAGCGCAAAGCCAAAACGATCGAGTTAATTCGCAGCACACCATTCTGCATGGAGTCCATCAGCTTCAGAAAGTCATCTTGGATGAAGGGTAGATCTAATTCCGCCTCCAAGTCCTGTAGATGTTCCGGGCGATCGGGATAGGTTTCCTGATAGGCTCGCACCACATCAATTAAATCCTTGGTGTAGTTTTTGGCATACAACAAATTGCCCCGAATAAAACTAACAGGATTGTTGATTTCATGGGCAATGCCAGCCACCAACTGGCCCAAGCCGGACATTTTTTCCGCATGGATGAGCTGGCTTTGGGTGTTGCGCAAATCCAACAACACTTGATTGAGGACTGCGGCTCGATCGCTCGATAAACGCTCCAATTCAGTGAGAGACTCATTGGCCCGTCGCAAGTCCCCGATCGCCACCGTTCGCTCCCGATTCACCTGCACATAGCTCAAGCAAAGGCCACTGAAGGGAACCAAATAGGCCACGATTTTCAGAAAATGGGCAATATTAAACCCCGAATCAAACAGGGCCATTGACCCAAACACCATGTGGAGCTGAGTGGCCACCTGGGGAATCATGCTGACCCAAAGGGCCAAAGAAAAATAGCTGGGATATTTTTCATAAAACCGAGGCAATCCCCACAAACCCAAAAGGGCAAACAGCACCAACGGCCCCAAATCCCAAGGACGGGTTACGATCGCATCGGGAAACAAGGTGAGTGGTAGTTTCTGACTGGTTAAGCACAGCCAAATGGTTAAATAGGCGAGCACACCTAACCCTAAGGATGCGAAACCAATTAATGCTGAACTACCCAGCCAAGACCGGCCCACCCATTGCCAGCGATCGGGCAAAAGATGGCTGTTGGTGTTCGTAATTGCAACCAATCCCAGGGTCAAAATAGTGCCAGAAAATAATCGGCAGAGCACCCAAGTGAAAGGAATTAAATCCACCGAGCTATCGACAGAATCAATCAGGCGATCGGCGGCCAGGGTGTGAAACGCATCCATACAACCGGCATAAAACAACACCAACCCAATCAGCGGGGTGACCAAATCTCGATGCAACGTAAAGTGCAAAAAGGCCAACACCGCCGTTAGGGTAGCGGCGGCAAAGGCGCTCCATTCCAAAATGGTGTGAATGAAACTACCCGCCAGCATGTGGTGCAACCCATCCACCAATTCCGGATCCTGCACAAATCGAGGATCCGTCATGGCAGGAATGACCGTCGGATCCAAGGGCTGAATCACCGTAGAAAAAGACACCCCTGCCAACTCCAACAGTGACGGCAGAATGGTGATTACCAAAACAGCCCCAACCCAAACTTGAATGGTGCGTGGTTGAATCATGGGGTCGCGATCAAAACTCTCCGGCAAACTTTCCAGCAAACTCTCAAGCTAATTCCCAAGCTAATTCTCCAAATCAGTTCTCACGCCAATTCTCAAGCCAGTTCACCAGTCAAGTCCGAAGCCCATTCCTCGGTCAGTCCCTCGGTCAATTTCTTTCTCAGAGGATGTCTGAAAAGTATTTTGGATGAGTTACCAAGCACCAACAGGGCGCGGAAGATCAACTGTTTCGGCATCACCCCGCACAATGACGACACCCCCCAAGCCCCTGGTTTGCGTCGATCGATGAGGCCGATAAGTAGTAGCTGTGGCTTTTCAGACATCCTCTAAGCGAGTCTTTGAAGTCATTGTCAGGAGCATCCCCAACTCAACCTCTAGGTAAATTTTTGGGCAAATTCCTGGAAAAGAACAGTCTTGATGGCCAGTTTTGACTCCCAAGGGCGTTGGTGGCCCAACGGTTTCCAAGGGAGCTAACTGTCCATAAAGTACCCATCAGGCAAACCAGAAAAAATCCGGGAAGGGCAATCGAAATCATCCAGAAAATTGAAGCATCAATGGTCGCCCTTGAATAGCGATCGCTCGGGAAAGGCAACGATCGCAGGGTTACTCGTGACGGTTCAACGAGCCGAATTTTGAAAGGGTTTGATTGATTTTTCGCCCTAAGGGGCCCCAACGGTGATAAAAGCAGACCAGTCCCGAGGATTTGGATGCTGTTTGATGGTTTCCAGCATGGCGCTACGCAGGGCGACAGCGGTATCGGGATTGCGCTGAAGTGCTTGATAAAAGGCAATCATCAGCGTTTTGGTGGGGTTGTCGGGCACTTTCCAGAGGGAAGCCACCACCGTGGGCACGCCGGCCACTAGGAACGATCGCGCCAGGCCCATCACCCCATCACCCGTAATGCGACCCCGACCAGTATTACAAGCACTCAACACCACGAGCTGGGCTTGCAAGCGCATGGTGGCGATTTCTGCGGCTCGTAACAGACCATCATCCCCTCGGGAGGGAGCCAGGGCCAAGAGGCCAGGCACGGCCGGCTGCACCACGCCTTCTCCCGCTAAGGCGAGGTTGGCATTGTTGCCATTGACCGTTACGTTGCCACCAATGATCACAGAGCCAGGGCTGACAATTACGCCGCCCCGGCGAGCTTTGGGGGCGTTGGGATCGCGCGGGCGGCCAAACTCGTTCAAATTGGCATCCAGATCCAAGACCCCGTGGGTAGCAAAATGCAGGATCCGTTGATTGGGCATCTCAGCCACGATCGCGCTTTTGGTGGCCTGATCGGTCAGCAGCGGTTGCACGCCCAACATTTGAGCCACCGCTTGGGCTTCGGTTTCGGCTCCGGGCAAAGGAGCCAGCCGCTCTCGCTGGCCATCCGGGCCGGCGGGTACTTCCGGCATTAAAACCGGGTTACCCACCACCAGGCCGGGCTGGGCCGCAGGCGTTTGCGTTTTACGGCGTTGTTCGGCGATGGCTAACACCTGAAGGGATGGCGTTGTGGCGATCGTCTGAGTTTGCACAAGGTAATCGCCGTTGGGATTCTGGAGAGCCGCAAAGGGAACCAGGTTAGTGGCCCCTTGCACCACAAATACCAAGCGCTGGTTTGGATCGCGGGGCAATTGAGGGGCGATCGGGGCAATCAACAATTGGTAGAGGCGTTTTAGCTCGGTGGTGGCGCTGCCAGCGGTGGGCAACACAGCGGTCATGGCTCCCCGAGCCGCCAGCACCAATTCGGTGAGGGATTTGGCGGACACTTGGGCGAGATCCACCTCCTTGAAGGCGATCGACCCATTGGGTTGCACGGCCCAAATGGCGACGATCGAGTCATCTTCCAATTCATCACCAATAATCTTCGGGGTCTTGCCCAAAACCGCATAGGTGACAAGGGTTGCGTTGAGCTGTTTGGCCAGTTGGCGAATTTGCCCGATCGACAGGGACTCGGCCGTGGGCTGGCGGGCGGCCTGTTGCATCAACACCTCGACCAGGGCCCGGGCCCGGCCCCGTTCCGCCCACTCCAAGGCCGCTTCGGTTTTGCCTTGGGCAATCAGCGTTCGCAGCAGTTGGCGATAGGCGTAGCTTTGTTGCTCCAGCAGCGTCACCCGTTGAATATCGTTTAAGTCGCCGCTGGCTCGTTTGGTTTCCCAAGACTGAATCGCCATCAACAGATGCCTTTCGGCGGCCGCATAGTCGCGGGTGCGATATTCCGCAATGGCCAACCGACTCAGCCAAGTTTCGTTGCCCGGGTTTCCGTTGGCAAAACGCCGCAACAGGGGAATGGCCTCCGCATCCCGCCCCAACAGCATCAGACATTGGGCCAGGGGGCCAACGGCTTCGGGCCGATTCACGCCCCCTTGGTCGATCGCCTGTTGGTACAACCGGGCAGCTTCGGCGTATCGATCTTGGCGATAGAACAATTCATCGGCTTGTTGAATG
Organism: Limnothrix sp. FACHB-406; assembly: GCF_014698235.1. Classification (NCBI taxonomy): domain Bacteria; kingdom Bacillati; phylum Cyanobacteriota; class Cyanophyceae; order Pseudanabaenales; family Pseudanabaenaceae; genus Limnothrix; species Limnothrix sp. FACHB-406. The sequence continues at coordinate 376,085 of NZ_JACJSP010000001.1, forward strand.
AGGCGATCGACCTCGGGACTTTGGGCCCGGTGGGGGAGCAGGGGGCGGGACTGGGGCAGTTGATCGTTGGGAATCAAACGCCCGGCCGCCGTCACGGGCCCGCCGAAGCTAACCGATCCCCCCAGGAGCGAGATCGTCACCATTGCTAACCAGTGCCATCGCCAAGCCACCATAGGGCGCTCTCCGTTGATTAACCCAAACCGGGCTACCATTACTGCAATTTCATTTCTGTTCTATCAGATTCATCAGATCGATCAGATCCATCCGCTTGCGCTGCCCATGGCTCGGTTGCCCCGCTTAAGTTTCGATCGCGGCACTCTGATTTTGCATCCACCGCCCAAGGGCCGCAGTTGGATTGAATGGGCCGTTTGGGACGATCGCATCGAAAAGTTTCGGATTCCAGCGCATCAATACCGATCGCTGGTGGAACGCTTGCGGGCCGAGGCGATCGAGTTTCAGGACGAGGCCAAGGAATTTGCCCCCTTGGAACTGCAACCCCGGTTGCAAATGGAACCCTATCCCCACCAGCAAGAGGCCCTGGCGGCCTGGAAACAGGCGGGCCGCCAAGGGGTGGTGGTGTTGCCAACGGCGGCGGGCAAAACCTACTTGGCCCAAATGGCCATGGTGGCTACGCCGCGCAGCACCTTGGTGATTGTGCCCACGCTGGACTTGATGCACCAGTGGTATGCCCATTGGTCGGCGGCGTTTCCCGATGTGGCGGTGGGGTTGTTGGGGGGTGGCTCGCGCGATCGAACGCCCCTGTTGGTGGCCACCTACGACAGCGCCGCTATCCATGCCGAAACCCTGGGCAATCAGTATGGCCTGTTGATTTTTGATGAATGTCATCACTTGCCCAGCCAGTTTTATCGGGCGATCGCCGACTGTTCGATCGCCCCATACCGCTTGGGACTGACGGCCACGCCCGATCGGGCGGATGGTCGCCATGTGGACTTGGATGAGCTGATTGGGCCCGAGGTCTATCGCAAAGCACCGGAAGACTTGTCGGGCCAAGCCTTGGCCGATCACGAGGTGGTGCAAATTCGGGTGAACTTGGCCGATCGGGAGCGGGCCCGCTACGAGACCTTGATTCAAACCCGGAATCAATTTTTACGATCGCAGAAAATTAGCTTTGGCTCCTTGGATGGGTGGCAGCGGTTTATCCAGGTTTCTGCCCGATCGGCCGAAGGCCGCCGGGCCCTGTTGGCACACCACGAGGCCAAGGCGATCGCCCTCGGTACCGATGGCAAATTACGCCTGTTGGCGGATTTATTGGCTCAACATCACCCCGATCGAGTGTTGATTTTCACAAATGACAACGCCACGGTCTATCGAATTTCCCAGGAATTCTTGATCCCCGCCATCACCCACCAAACGCCGGTTAAGGAGCGCCACGAAATTCTACAAAAGTTCAAACAGGGGGACTATTGCACGATCGTGGTGGCCAATGTGTTGGATGAAGGGGTGGATGTGCCCGATGCCAAGGTGGCGATTTTCCTGGCGGGCAGCGGTTCCACTCGACAGTTCATTCAACGGTTGGGACGAATTTTGCGGAAGGGTAGTGAACCGGGCAAACGGGCCATCCTTTACGAGGTGGTGGCGGCGGACACGGTGGAGGAACGCACGAGCGATCGCCGCCGCCCCGCTGCCCAGGCGGCGGCCCCACCCGATCGCGCCAAGGGTCAACTCACCTTGCTGCCCAGTCCATCTTCCGGGCGATCGCCTCTGAAGGCCGCTGAGGCCAAACCGCGCTATGGATCTCGCCAGCCGCCGGAAACGCCTGCGCTCGATCCCGATCCTGAAGAAGCTGAAAACTAACGGAGGGGACTTGCAAAGCACCGATCGTCCTCGGGGCAAGGGGCTTAAGCCCCTTGTCTGCGTTTCGAGCCGGGTGTGGAATTTAGAGCGCGTTCCGCAATTCCCGCAATTGTTGCAACCCGGCTTGATCCTGCCGATCGCGGTAGATCACTTCCGCCGCCTGGAGATCGGCCCGCGCGGCCACCCGATCGCCCAAGGAACGATGGGCCCTGGCCCGATTCAACAGGGCATTGGCATAGGCGGGCTGTAACCGCAAGGCCTCGGAATAATCCGCGATCGCCCCGAGCCAATCGCGCATCCCGGCCCGAGCCAACCCCCTGGCGTGGAACGCTTCCGCATAGTCCACATTCACCCGCAGGGCCGCTGAATAGTCCGCGATCGCGGCTTCAAAGTTGCGCCGTTGATGATAAACCATCCCTCGGTTGACGTAGGCATTGGCATAGAGCGGATCGAGTTCGATCGCCCGATTCAAGTCCGCCAGGGCCTCCCGAATTTGTCCCATTTGGAAGTAGCCTAACCCACGCAAATTATAGGCTTCGGCCACCTGGGGATCCACCGCGATCGCCTGGCCGTAGTCAGCCATGGCTCGATTGCGATCGCCCGCAATGTGGCGCAACAGGCCGCGCTTCACCCAGCCGCTGGCCTGTTGGGGCCGCAGGGTCACCACCCGATCCAAATCCGCCGCCGCGCCCAGCCGATCGCCCCGGTCAAACCGCAACACACCGCGATTAAACAGGGCTTCCGCCGATTGGGGATTCCGGTCGATCGCCGCGTCAAAATCCGCTAAGGCCGCGGCCCCATCGCCCCGTTGGCGGTGAACCGTTCCCCGGTTGATGTAGGCATTCACGTAGTTGGGATCGAGGGCGATCGCCCGATCGTAATCCGTCAAAGCCGCGGCCCAATTTTGCTGGTCGCGATAGGCATTGCCCCGGTTGTAGTGAATGGTTGGGTCATCCTCTTTTTGACTCAGGGCCGATGAATAGTCCGCGATCGCCCCGGCCAGATCGCCCCGGGCCCGCCGCACTACCCCCCGATTCACCAGGGCGTTGGTCAATTGCGGATCCAAACGCAGGGCTTCGGTATAGTCCGCGATCGCCGCTTCCGCCACCTGCAAGTTCCATTGGGCATTGCCCCGGTTGTAATAGAGCCGAGCCAGTTGGGCCGGGGGCAGTTGACCCGCCGGTTGCAATTCGATCGCCTTGGAAAAATCCGCCACCGCCCCGGCGAAGTCGCGATTACGGAGCCGTTCTTGGGCCCGGTTGGCAAAAAAGTCCGCAGATTCCTGACCGATCGCCCCTTCGGAGTTAGGGGTTTGGGCCACCCAGTGATCGGCGGCCAGAGTCAAGTTGGGTTGTGGCAGCGACGGCGCGATCGCCCTGGCCGTTGTGGCTAAGCACAAACTCGCAACGGAACCGCTAATTAGGATGATCCCTTTACGCCATTGCCCTTTACGCCACCATTCTTTGCGCCATTGTTCTTCGCGCCACTGTTCTTGTCTCATCAATTTGGTCTCTCAAGCCGTTAGGTCAAACTGGGCACGCGATCGACCGCCCGTTGACCGCCCCAGCGCGAGACGATCGCATCGTCATATTCATCCGCCAAGGACAAAACCGCCTGCACCGATGCTTCCAATTCCGGGCGATCGCACTCAGAACCCACGATCGCATGGTTTAGGAAAATATCACCATCGGCATCGATTCCAAAAGCCCCAAACAGCAACCGATCATTCTCACGTAACAGATAGTGCATCAGCTCCGGCGACAAATCCACATTGGTCACCACATAGGAGCGCGTGTTCACCACCGCATCATCATCCCCCCAGGGCAACACCTCCACCAACACACAGGCAGAACCGGCGGTGATGTAAGCCGTGGGATGGGGCGCTTCCATATCAATCACCACATCAGACCAAATCCCTTGGAGCCAGGGAAAGATTTTCTCGTAGCAGCTTTTTTGGGCTTCGGTTTTAAATGTCGCCATGCGGATCACCCCAAACCTATGTTGAAAAACAATCTCCTCAGCGGCAGATGATCCGCCAGCGACTCCAGCAACTGTCCTGAATCACCAGGGTGGGAGCTTGCGGAATTGGGCCGGCTCGATCGGGCTGCAATATTGCCGTTTTAACAAAAATCCGGAACCGCCGTCCTGATGTGGCCAATCATTACAGCTTTTACCGGCTTGCGAGCCTACTAGCATGACAGGCTTAATACATTGGGTCAAAGTTGCGGAACCAGTCGTGATAACAAGGGGCTTAAGCCCCTTGTTGCTTAACGATCAGGTGACGATAACAGCCATGTCATTTAACCCAGCGAATTAAGGCAGCCACGCTACTACGAACCGATCGCTTGCAGCAGTTCCGCGAAGGGTTGCCAATCGTCGGCCTGGTCGATCGCCTCCCAAACGCGCTCAATCTCTGGCCGGACGATCGTGATCAACGGGTTGGCTCGCTGGAGTTGGTCGGCCAAGGCAGCCAACCCCTGATCCGATTGTTGTTGCAAAATTCGCCCATAAACTTCACACCATTTTCCCCAATAGGCCAGGGTTTCCCCTTGGGGGTTGCTGTCAGCAGGGCCCACCCAAAAGGGGCGATCGCTGGCATAGTCTTCCGGGAGATCGCGCCAACTGGGGGAAAAATGGCTGCGCAGTTTGGCAAAGAAAGCGTGATAGGGCGTTTGGGAAACGGCTAAAAATTGCACCGTTGCCTCCACCAAATCATCCGCCTCCGCTTCTGCCAAATGCTCAAACCCCAGCCGGGCCGCCATTAACCGGCGATATTCTTGAGCATATTGCTCTGGGAATCGCTCCAGTCCGGCTTCCAGATCCGCCACCGGCATCACCATCCCCAACGGCCGCTGCAATAGCTCTAAATTCAGGCGACAAATGGTGGGCTGATTGCCATAGGCATAGCGGCCGTAATAGTCAAAATAGGCCGCCGTAAATCGCAAATCGTAAGTGGGAATGAAAGCATAGGGGCCATAGTCAAAACTCTGGCCCGTGATCAGCATATTGTCCGTGTTCAAAACCGCATGGCAGAACCCCGCCACCATCCATTGGGCACAAAGCCGCGCCACCCGCTCCACCAATTCGGCATAGAGCTTGGCTTTCCAATCCCGATCGCCCACCCAATGGCCATAGTAGGTTTCCAGCACATGGGCCAACAGGCGATCGATTAAATCAGGCCGCTTCAGATAGTGCAGTCGCTCAAATGTGCCAAATCGAATGTGGCTTGCTCCCATCCGCACAATCACGGACGATCGCGTGGGCGAGGGTTCATCACCTCGCCATAGTTTTTCGCCCGTTTCAATCAGTGACAAGGTGCGTGATGTGTTGACCCCCAACCGATCGAGCATCTCCGTTGCCAACACTTCCCGCACGCCACCCTTGAGGGTTAAGCGCCCATCGCCGTTTCGGGAATAGGGGGTTTGGCCAGATCCTTTCGTAGCCAAATCATAAAGAACGCCGTCTTGGCCTCGCACTTGGCCATATAAAAAACCCCGTCCATCGCCCAATCGTGGGTTATATTCCCCAAACTGATAGCCGTGGTAACGCATGGCCAGCAGCGGTTCTCGCCCGACAAATTGCCCAAAGGCCGCCACAAAATCATCGTCACGAACCGCCGCAGGATCTAGCCCCAGCTTCGGCAGCAGGTGATCATTCCGAAAGCGCAGTTGATGCATCGGAAATTCAGCAGCCGCCACCGGGTCAAAATAATCGTCCCCCAGTGACTGAAAAGCGGGTTCGTAATCCAAACGCAGAAATGGATTGGTGGGGGTCATGGTTACCAATGGGAATCGGTTGGGAATAATTTAGAAAACTAATTTAAGAAGTTAAATCGTAACTGTTTGGATCGATCTGGTGGATGATTCACACATTTGCGGTATTCTGGGGTGCGATTATTTGCGGAGTAGCCGCGCGAAGCCTGTTCGCAAGGCACGGTTTTGGGTGCTCACTGCGGGACGATTGACAACTCAAACAACCGCTGCGATTTTCCCAAAGCAGGGCAGGATTCACGAAAAAATCTGGCCATCTGGGGCCCCCAATTGCGGTGAGTTCAGGCCCAGCGCGATCGCCCATCTGGGTCAAGGCAACGGCCCGCAAAAGATCCTTCGATCGGGGACTAAGGGCGATCGCTACGCTGTTGAATTCTACAGTGGGAATGGGCTGGGATCGATCGAGCCGGCCAAGGGGTCTGGCAACCTTGAATCTTCCTAAATAATGAAATTACTGTCTTGGCCTTTAGCCGCCTGCCAACTGCGGGCATCAAAGTAAAGATCCTCTAGGGAAATTCGATCGAGCGCGTCACCAATTTTCTGAGCCAGCCGCTTCCAGAGCGATCGCATTACCCAATCTTCTGCCAAATCTGCACCCATCTCTTGCCCCAGCGCAGCGGTGAATGATTCGCCCACCGCCCGCAGAATTTCTCCCAAAAAAATTTCCTTAGGGTCGCGGGCCAGTTGATAGCCACCTCGAGTGCCCCGCAGCGACTCCACCAGCCCCGCCCGCCGCAGCTCAATGAGCAATTTTTCTAGATAGGGCATTGGAATATTTTGGCGCTGGGCAATGGCGCGGACAGGACAAGGGCCAAGACCGCGTTGCAAGGCGAGATCCAGCATCGCCTTGATGCTGTAGCGTCCGCGAGCGGTTAGCTTCATGGCTGGAACCATGACTCCCGATCGTACCGTTTTGCTCCCAGAACCGGTGCTAAATCGCCCCCAGTGCGCCGTTCTTGTGCCGCGAAGATTATCAAGATCATTCCTCAAGTTTGCTGCTGACCACGGTGCTTCGATGGTGCAAGAACGCCAGCATCGCCATCTGATCTTGCAAAATTCTGATGGTTAATCCCTCCTCAGACGAGAATAGGGATGTTTGGAGATCCTGTCAGCAGATCCACTGAATCAGACAATCATTGATTTTTTGAAAAAACCACTAGCGATTTAACACAAATCGTGTACCATGATGGAGCCTGATGCTAGCATGAAATTACCTTCTTGAAGTTTAAAAACACCGCTCGGCTTGGTTGGTGGAACTCATCTCCCCAATCTTCCGATTCAAGCAACTTGTCCCAGGGAATCTTTTGGGAATCGCTGGGATGTTCAAAGGCGTTTGCTGGCAAGAAGGAAGCTGTGGATCGGAACAATTCCGATTTGCAGCCATTGCCGCGATCATCTTCGCCTTTCGCCTGAGATCCGGCAAACGCTGTATCAGTGAATTCATTCATTACTCTCTAGATTGACCAGCCTGTTGGATTAAAACAGCAATGAGCAAGCGCAAAAAGACCGACCCGCAACCCCTGACCGGTGCCCAACTACTGGAAAAGGTCAAGGAACTGGAAAACGCCAGCAAGGAAGAAAAGGCGCGGGCCTGTGGTTACTACACCACGACCAAGGATGGCGTTGATCGCGTCAACATGATGAAGTTCTATAACGCGTTGATTGACGCGGAAGGGATTGAACTCGATAACAAAGCAAAGCCCAATGGTCGGGGTGGCCGCAGTGCAAGTTATCGGATTACGGTGCAGTCGAATGGCAATTTGTTGATTGGCTCGGCTTACACCAAGCAAATGGATCTGAAGCCGGGTGATGAGTTTGAAATTACCCTGGGCCGTAAGCATATTCACCTGAAACAGGTGGAAGGCAACTAAGCTCGAATCTGGTGGTTTCGGCTGATTGTGATCGTGACGATTTCCATTGAGCATTGCGTGATCATGCAGTGCGCACGATCTGATTGCATGGTCAATGGGTGACCAATCAGTGATCAATCGGTAATCAGGAATGCTGACTGACAAGGGGCCAAGGCCCCTTGTTTTGTTTTGTGGGTGTTTGGCTGTGGAGCGATCGGGTTTTGAAGTTGGTGGCTGGTGACGGATTGGCTCTTTCGTTTCTCACATCGCTTGAACCAGACGTGCGGCTCTGTGCCCACTGGTCAATCCTCTGGCGGATTCTATGGCGTGGAAATCGCTAGGTTCCAGCTTGGGCGATCGGGCAGGGGGTGCATTCCTGTTGACGACGCTGCACGGCGGATTCATAGAAGGTTTCCAGGGCCCGCACACCGTGAATTTGGTTAAATATGCGGGCCGATCGCTGGGCGATTTCTAAGCGAAGATTTTGCCGCCAAGCCCGGTCGCACCCTAACCCGATCGCCAAATCACAGTAGTCTTCGGGGGTTTGGGCAATGGTTTCCGTCAGTCCCAATTCCGTGAGGATGGCGGCGGCATGGCGACCGCGCATCAAGGCTCCGGGGAGGGTGACGACGGGGAGACCAGCGGCGATCGCCTCCAGGGCGCTGTTGCAACCGGACCAGTCGATCGAGTCGAGGAACACATCGGCCAGTTGGTTCAGTTGCCAAAATTGCGTTTGGGATTGGGGCGGCAAGATTGTGCAGTGGTCGGCAAAAGCGAGGCCGGCGGCCGCAAAGGCGGCCGCGAGGCGCTGGGCAAAGGGCGGGGCCGCTTCTGGAAAAGGGCTGGCCAGGAAAACGAGGCGCGATCGGGGAACCGCTTGGGCAATTTCCACCCAGAGCCGATCGGCTTGGGGCAAATATTTATATAACGATTGGCAACAGAGATAAACCACTTCGTCGTCAGCCAGGCCCAATTGGGCCCGATCGAGCTGAGGCTGGGGGGCGATCGGGGGGCGATCGTAGGCAATGCCCAATCCCGGTAAACAGATCAGGGTTTCGCTGTAGTGGGTTTCGGCTTGGGGCGGTTCCATCCGATCGCTTGAGAGGTAGTAGTCCACCGTGGGCAGACCGGTGGTGACCGGATGGCCCCAGGTGGCACATTGGACAGGTGCAAACCGCCAACCCCCAATCAGATACATCACCGAATCCATACCCACATCTAGCATCACCGCCACGTCGAGTTGATCTTGCCAGGCGGCCCGACAAAAGGCGGCATAGCGCTGGGGATTGAAGTCGTTGCCCGTTTCCCAAAAGGCAAATCGATCGCTCAGGCGGCGGGCTTCGTCTGTGGTGGCATCCCAGCGATTACCGGCATAGTAGCTATAGATTTCCAGTCGATCACGATCAGCATGGCGCAACCAACCCAGGTGGGTTTTCATCACGGAGTGGTGATAAAAATGGCTGCTGAAATAGCCAATCCGCAATCGGTCGCCCGAGGATCGCTCACGGGGCCGGCGGGGTTGCAAGGGGGCTAAATCAGGAAAAACCGTGGCTAAGGTTTGGCACACCCAAGCGCCATATTGTGCTTGCAAGGCCCGATCATCCTGGCCTTGGTAGTTCAAATAGAACGGAACCCGCAGGGCGATCGCCTGGAGCGCCAACTGCATCAGGGCCGGGTGCGATCGCGTGAGGCCGATCAGCCGATCCAATCCTTGGGCATAGTTCGATCGCGCCTGCCAGAGGGCGGCCTCAGTTTCATAAATCGATGGCAGCTTTAACCACCCATCAAAGGCCGCCAGGGCCCCCGCATACCAAGTTTCTCGTTGGGGTTCCAAGGCCAAGGCTTTGCACCAGGCCTCGATCGCCCCGGCCACCTGGCCCGACTGCCGCAACAGTTCTCCCAAGGCCGCGTAGGGTTCGGCGGCCATCGGATTGGTCAAAATTTGCGATCGCCAATGGGCCCGATCGACCCCCATGGATCCTGGAGCAGCCGACGGATCAAAATTGGACGGTGGGGATGGGGTGGGCGAATCCATAACCATCAACGGGAACCAAAGGGGCGATCGCTGCAAAACAACCATGCCCCGATCGGGCGGCAGGCGCAATAGGCGTTCTGGGTCATGGCCCAAGATTTCAGCCCAATCAGCCTCAACCCAATACCGAAGAAATTGCCCAAATCATCACCCAGAAAACACATCACCCAGAAAACACCCAAAAATCATCAAAACATCGTCAAAAAAACCGCCAGATGTCTAGCATCCGGCGGCTTGTCGTTTGAAGTGCCATTAATTGGGAGAACCCATATCCCGATTTTGGTTTCTCAATCTTGTCCAGGCTGACCTAGGGTTCAAGGGTCGGAGCCAAGGACACTGCCCGATCAACCACCGGAGCCTTAGCCGTTGCCGCCGGTAACTTCAGCGAAGCTTGCAGCATCGGCGATTGGGTCACGGCATCATTGGCGATCGCAAACAGCGGATTCGACAAAATCCCCGCCAGCGATGTGGCAATCACCGACAACACCAAGCCCACTTGCAAAGGACGCATCCCCGGGAGTTTCCAGCTAATGGCCGGGTAGTTCTTCACCGAATCGGACATTTCGTGCGGTTCCTTCACCACCATCATCTTCACCACACGAATGTAGTAGTAGATGGAAACCACGCTGGTGACCAACCCCAACAGCACCAGGGTATACAGGCCCGCTTGCCAGCCCACCCAGAACAGGTAGATCTTGCCGAAGAAGCCAGCCAGAGGCGGAATGCCACCCAGGGACAGCAGCGACACACTCAGCCCCAAGGTCAACAGGGGATCTTTTTGGTAAAGCCCCGAGTATTCACTGATCTCATCCGTGCCCGTGCGCAGGGAGAACAGAATCACGCAGGCGAAACCGCCCAGGTTCATGAACAAATAAACCAACAGGTAAAACACCATGCTGGCGTAGCCGTCGGCCGTGTTGGCCAACAGCCCGATCGTCACGAAGCCGGCCTGCCCGATCGAGGAATAAGCCAGCATCCGCTTCATGCTGGTTTGGGCCAGGGCCACCACGTTCCCCAGCACCATACTCAGAATGGCCAGGGCCGTGAACACAAAGTGCCATTGTTCCGACACCAGCGGGAACGCCGTCACCAACAGGCGAATGGCCAGAGCGAACCCAGCCGCCTTGGAACCCACGGACAAAAAGGCCACCACCGGAGTGGGCGAGCCTTCATACACGTCGGGAGTCCATTGGTGGAAGGGCACAGCCGAAATCTTGAAGGCAATCCCCGCGATCGCGAAGACCAGCGCCACCACAATCCCAATTTGGGGCGTGGTGGGGTTGCTGGCAATCCCGGCAGCGATTTCGCCCAAGCGGGTGTGGCCGCCCGAGAGGCCATAGAGCAACGAAGCGCCGTAGAGGAAGATGGCAGAGCTAGAAGCCCCAATCAGCAAATATTTGAGAGCCGCTTCGTTGGAGCGCGGATCCCGCTTCATGTATCCCGTCAACAAGTAGGACGCGATACTGAGGGTTTCCAACGCCACAAAAATCATCACCAACTCGTCAGCGCCCGACAGGAACATCCCGCCAACCGTTGCCGTGAGCAAAATGACGATGAATTCGCCCAGGGCCGTGCCGGTGGATTCCACATAGGCGATCGACATCAAGATTGTGATTGCCGACGACAGGGCGACGATTCCCCGGAAAACACTGCCCAGGGTGTCGTTGCTGAAGCCGCCCAGGAAGGAAACCGGGTCTTCCGGGTTCCACTGGAGCCACAGGGCCACCACGGATCCCAACAGACCGGCCACGGCCACATAAGGAGTCCAGCGCGATGCGGCCCGCCCGGACACGAGATCGATTAACAAGACTGCCAGGAGGGTCAAAATGACAATACCTTCTGGCAGGATTGCCCAAGCGTTGAGCTGTGAGGCAACGGTTGAGAAGTCCATAGGGAATTAAATCCGTTGAGCGCTTGAAACAATTGCCATTTCTAGGTTGCAGGGAAATGCGGCCTGCGTTCGGTTAACCATTTTAGGGGTTGGCGTGTGGATCGCTACGCGATCGCGCTGGATAGGCGATAACAATCCCCAAATGCCCCGATAACTAGCCAGTAATCGATCGCCCTTGGAGCATCACCCGATCGCCACCCGATCGCCCGGTTCGTGCATCTGAAAAACAGCTTGGAGTAGCCTCAAATGGCTTCAAGGGCTGCTGAAATTGCCTCAAGTTGCCAAGGCCGCTCCGCAATCTCCCCGCCATATCTCCACAAAAATCCCCAAAACTGCTCCCTACCTTCAGCATCTTCCCAGTCTTTAAGCAAATTGCAGCCGTAACAAGGAGAGGTCATCTTCAAAATAGCTGCGGCCACTGTTAAAGTCCTGTACCCGATTCACGATTTGCTCCACGGCTCCCCGCTCAGGAACCGCCCAACATTCCCGCAACACTTCCACGAAGGGATCCAGCCCCCAAACAGTACCATCGGGCATTCCCAGTTCGTAAATGCCATCGCTGAAGATGTAGAGCGTGCTGCCGGGGGGAACTTCGCAAAAGGCCTCGCTATATTTCGCTTCCGCAAACATGCCAACGGGTAGCCCTACCGTTCGGAGGCGTTGGGCCGTTGGTAACGATTCTTTGCTGGGCGAGAGCAAAATTCCGGGCGGATGGCCAGCGCTGGCATAGGCCAAGCTCCGGGTGCGGCGGCTGTAGACTCCATACCAAGCAGTGAAGTATTTGTCGTTGCGATCGTTCATTTGAAACGCGCCATTCAGGGCCCGCAACACCTCGCTGGGGCTGCCATAGTCTTGGATCGGGAGCGATCGGGAGCGCAGCAAATTCAACACTGACAACGAGGGCAGCGCCGCCTTCAGGCCATGGCCCGCCGCATCCACCAGATAAACCACGAGTCGATCGTCATCGAGCCAATAAAAATCGAAACAGTCACCCCCCAAGCGGCTGGATGGTTCAAATTTGGCCGAAATACCCACCGCGCCGTCCATGGGTGCGGGTAGCAGGGTTTTGACATAATCGGCCGCTTCGGCCATTTCCTCTTCCAACAGCCGTTTTTGTTCCTTCAAGTCCTGATTCAGTTGATGTAGCCGCAGACCCGCCCGCACCCGGGCCTTCAGTTCGTTCATCTCGATCGGCTTGGACAGGAAGTCATCGGCTCCGGCATCCAACCCCCTGACCCGATCGTCCACGGAGCCAAGGGAGGTCAACAAAATGAAAAACGTGGAGGATAAATTGGCCTCCAGCTTGACCCGCCGACAAACCTCAATGCCGTCCATCTTCGGCATCATCCAATCGCAAATGATCAGAGCGGGCTGCTGACTACAGGCCAACTCCAAACCAGCAACACCATCTTCTGCAACCAACACCTCATAGCCCTGTTTGGTCAGGGTGCGCTCTAGCAGGCGGCGGATGGTGGGATCGTCATCGATAATCAGCAGACGGAACATAGGTCAAGGCAGTGGTGGCAAGATGGAACAAGAGGAGCAACCCAAGTGTTGGTCAATTCAGGCGTGATGTCTGAGGCATGATGTCTTAAGCGTAATGTCGGCGTAAGATGCAGCCGTTGCACTGAAATGAACCGAGTGACTGAAAGAAGCCAGATGAAATGCACCGGATGAAATACGCCGTATCGCGTAAACAAATCAAATGGGGCAAATGGGGTCAATCGAATGGGGTCAATCAAATGACATCAGGCGAACCAAATTGAGCCGATGACAACGGGATCGCGCCGAGTCCGATCGGCCCTTGATGTAGATGAGCACCGAGCATGAACACCCGGGATGAGCGTCGATGGGGATTGCCGCCATTCCAGTCGAATAGTCCGGAAGGGTTGAGCCATCCTCCGAAGCAAGTTAGCCTGGGGAGTAATGCGTGATCCTTCACGAATTGTCCCTGGGATTGGCGGCTGAGGGTTGAGTTGGCTGGGCCTGGGCCACAACGTGCAACGGGTTGCGATCGCGCCCCGAAACGGATGAGTCTCGGTCACGGGAATTCCGCCCTGGCTGGAGTAGGAATCGTGAGCTATCAGTGGAGTACCTGGAATGGTACGGACTACGGCTGATTTTGGCACAATGCCTGGGATGGCGTGGCTAAAATTCAGGGTTGAGACTGAAGGCTTGAGAATTCCGAACGCTTTGCTTGAACGCGCCGCAGAGGTTGGATGCTTTGAATCCCAGCGTAAACCAAACGATTCGACTTCGCATTGCTAGCGATTTGGCGGTGCTCGATCGCGTTTTGAACTGGTTTGACACGCTCGATCGCCCCCACGTGCCTCGTACTGTGTGGCTCCAATGCCTCTCGGTGCTGGCGGAGGTTTTTACGAATGCGGTGCGCCATGCCCATCGCCAACACCCTTGCGACACCCCGATCGAGCTGGAGGCAGAACTCACGGCCACGGCCTTGACCTTGCGCCTTTGGGATCATGGAGAACCGTTTGACTTGCGACAGGCGGTGTTGGAACGGGGCCAAACTCCCGAACCCCCGGAAACTCTTGATATTGAACAGCTCAGCGGTGGCGGACGGGGCTTAACCATTCTGAATCGGGTAGCCGATCGCCTGAGCTATGATCCCCAGCCGGATGGTCGCAACTTGTTGGAATTTGTGAAATATTTTGAACCGGTGCTCCCGATCGCGGATTGAGTCAAGCCTCGCCGCCAAACTCGATCGCCTCGTACAGATCCGCAAGCGGCAATTCCACTGACACCGCATCCAACAGCACCCGATCGCTCAATTGCCCATATTCACTGAACAGCCACTGCTGATCCCCCGTTCGGGCATAGAGTTCCACATGGGGCTGATATTGATCAATTAACAAATAGTTTTGCAAGCTTGCGATCGTCCGGTAGGCGGCGAATTTTTCAGTGCGATCGTAAGCTGCTGTTGATTTGGAAAGTACCTCAGCAATCAGGATCGGATTCATTACGGTATCGGTGCGATCGGGCTTTCGTTCGATGGGTCGCTTTGCCACCATCACATCAGGATAGGTATATAAATTCGGCTCCGGAATCCACAGCCGCTGATCTGCCAATGCCAGATCATAGGCTTGTCCTCGCAAGGCAAATTTCAGAATTGTAATCAAATTAATTGCAATGAAATTATGCTCCGGTGTACCCCCTGTCATTGGAACAACAACTCCATTACGATATTCATTTCGAGTTTCAGCCAGAACTTCTTGGGCTAAATAATCATCAGCGGTAATGACTGCAGGTTCCGGTAATAGGGCGATCGACATGGCAAACCTCCTAGAAGATTGCTGGGGGCATTGACCCAATGACCTCAATCGAGTTGCTTGCTCCAAACCCAAAAAAGGGAGAGCAGATCCCCCTCTTCATTTATTTTATGGTGCAAATTTGGGCAAGCGATCGCGCTGAGTCTTTAGGAGTCGATCGCGCATGATTCTGACGACTGCAACCGGCGCGATCGCATTCCGATCAGTTAAGTGACTTATTACCTATCGCGATTTAGTCCCGTAATTTGTGCAGCTCTTAGGCAATTGCCCGTCAAGATTGCAGTTTTGTTACAACACCACGCCGAGGACTTGGGTTTGTGCGCCTCGGGCTTGGGTCACACCAATCACCCGATCGGACGCTTCAATGGTGGGACGGCGCAAACTAACCACAATGAACTGTGCTTCGGCGGCCTGTTGTTTCACCATTTTGGCCAGGCGCTCCACGTTCGATCCATCCAGGAACATATCCACCTCGTCAAAGGCATAGAACGGCGAGGGGCGGTAGCGCTGAAGGGCAAAAATGAAACTGAGGGCTGTCAAGGATTTTTCGCCGCCGGACATGGAAGCCAGCCGTTGCACCGGTTTGCCCTTGGGGTGGGCCACCAGGTTGAGGCCACTTTCTAAGGGGTTTTCGGGATCATCCAGTTGCAAGCGGCCGTCGCCTTGAGATAGCTCAGCAAAGATGATTTGAAAGTTGCGATCGACCGCATCAAAGGCCTCATAAAATGCCTGTTGGCGCAGAGTGGTGAAATTTTCCACGCGCAACAACAATTCCGTGCGCTCCTGCTCGATCGTCGCCAGCTTTTCACTCAGTTGATTCAGCCGGCCTTGCACTTGATCGTATTCTTCCAGGGCCAGCATATTCACCGGCTCCAGACTTTCCAATCGGCGCTGTAAGGTGCGAATCGTTTGATCCAGTTGTTCGCGGTGGGCGGCCAATTGAGCGGGATCACTGGGCAGGGGTTCCGAGTCGGGCGGTAGATCGGGCCGATCGCCCTCGGCTCGGTTTTCCAACTCTTGCAATTCCGCTTGCTGTTGTTGTTGGGTTTCTTGGAGCCGATCGCGCTGAAATTCCAGGGTTTGAAGCGCTTGGCGTTGACGATTCAGAGCTGTTTCTTGGTGATCTCGCTGTTGTTTGGTTTCGCCAAGGGTGGTTTCCAAAGCCGCAATTTGCCCTTGTAGATCAGCGATCGCTTGATCCAATTCCGTTTGGGTTTGCTGAAGCTGTTGGAACCGATCGCCCGCTGTGGTGAGCTGATCTGTGGCTTGGGCGATTTGTTGCGCCAGTTGTTGGCGCTGTTGGCTGAGGCGATCGACTTCGCGGGCTTGGTCGGCCTGCTGGGCTTGGGCCGATCGCAAATTGTCCGCCAATTGTGAGAGCACCGATTCCCGATCGCGGATTTCCGTTTGGGCCTCGCTCCATTGGCTGTGGGCGGGCGAGTCCTCCAGCTGGGCGATCGCCTGGCGCAGGTTGGCCAACTGGCGCTCGGCGGCCGGCAAGGCCCGATCGAGCTGGGCCAAGCGTTCCTGGCTGGTGGTCAGTTCCTGGGTCAGCCGATCGCGCTGTTGGGCCAGGCGATCGCGCTGGCCCGTGGTGGCCGTCAGGGCCGCTTGCAGTTGCTCCAGTTGCCGTTGGGCATCGCGGCGGGCCTGGCGCAAATCGTTCAGGGTTTGGGTGTGGCGCTGGCTGTCCAATTGAGCCTGGGCGATCGCCCCATCACAACGGCCCAACACCCGATCGATATCCCGCAGCCGATCGCGCAGTTCCGCCGCCGCCTTCGCCTCCTCCGTCAGTTCGCCACCGCCAAACCGCAGGCCGCCCCGGGACTTTTGCATACTGCCGCCGGTCATCGCTCCGCTGGTTTCCAGCAATTCCCCATCCAGCGTCACGATCCGATGGCGACCCAGGAGCGATCGAGCCTGATCCAACCGCTCAAACACCACCGTCCCGCCAAACACATACTCAAAAATGTTCCGGTAGCGATCGTCAAAATCCACCAGGTTGACCGCGTAATCCAGCCAACCCGCCACCGCCGCCCGCCCCCGAGCCATGGCCGCCGACTCGCCGCCGCCACCACCGCGAATTTTGTTCAAGGGCAAGAAGGTGACACGCCCGGCCCGCTCCCGTTTCAGGATTTCGATCGCCGCCGCCGCCACCGCATCATCTTCCACCACCAAATGGCCCAGCCGCGCTCCGGCCGCAATCTCCAAGGCCACCTGATAGCGCGGTTCCACCTGCCCCAAATTGGCCACCAGGCCGCAAATGCCCGGTAAGTCACTTTGCAGCAGCAATTGCACCCCAAACGTGCCTTGGGCTTCCCGTTGGGCCTGGGTTTGGGCTTCCAGTTTGTCCAGTTGCCGTTGCACTTGTCGCTGCTCGTCCTGCAAGCGGCTGCGGGTTTTCTGTTGGAGCTGCAACTCCTGCTCGGCGGCGGCCAACTGCTCGGCGGCCGTTTGGATTTGGGGTTCCAGGCTGCGGGTTTGCCGATCGACCGTTTGGAATTCTCGATCGTGCTCATTGAGTCGATCGCCCGCCCGCTCCCATTCCGTGGCGATTTCCGCCAACTGGGTTTCGATTTGCTTCAGCCGCTCCTGCAAGGTGGCCCGCTCCGTGCGCTGGGGATCGATCGACGCTTGGATCGTCTCCAACTGGTGGCGCAAGTCCGTTTGCTGTTGCACCCAAGCCTGGGACGCTTCCGCCAACTCTGCCGCCTCAGCCCGGGCCCGGTTCAGGTTGGCCGCCGCCCGATCGTGGGCCTGTTGCAATTCCTCCAGGCGCTCTTGCAATTCCGGCCCAGTGGCGGCCAAGGCGGCCTCGGTGCGATCGACCTCCGCCACCTCCGCTGTTAACCGGGCGATCGTTTGTTGTTGGGTTTGCTGCTGGTGAGTCAGCTCCGTTTGTTGGCGTTGCACCTGATCCCGTTGGGCCCGGTGGGTGGCTAGCTCCGTTTGCAGAGCGATTTGTTCCGATTCCCCCAGGGATTTCACGGTTTGGTTTAGCCGCTCCAGTTCCGCCGCCTGGGTTTCGACTGTCGCCCGTTCCGCCACCAGGCGATCGGCTAACTGCGCCAAATCCTGTTCCCGCTGGGCGATCGATTGGCGCAACTGCTCCACCTTCGACTGTTCCAGCAGCCAATCCACCACCGCCAAGCGCCCTTGCTGGCCCTGCATTTCCTGGCGAATTTGTTGATATTTCAGAGCCTTGGTGCGGTCTTTGGCCAGGCGATCGCACTGAATTTGCAACTCCTGCTCCAGGATGCGGCAGCGATCTTCGCGCTCCTTCACCTCTTCGAGGGTTTGCTTGGTTTGGATAATTTTGCGATCGAAGTTGGCCACCCCCGCCAGCTCATCGACAATCTGCCGCCGCTCCCGAGGGTTCATGGAAATGATGCTAGTCACGTCCCCTTGCAGCACCACGTTGTAGCCTTCGGGATAGATCCGCAGCTTCGAGAGGGATTGGTGCAACTCGCTGAGGGTGCAGGGTTCGCCGCCGATGTAGTAGTTGGAGGTGTAGGTTCCCTGTTGGGTGACGCGCAGTTTGCGGGTAACAGTCCATTCACTGAGGGGCTGGCCGTCGGCATCGCGCAAACCGGGCAAGTCTTCGGCGGCTTCGGCGGAAACGGTGGCCAGCAGGGCGGCTTCTTCGCTCAGATCAAAGGTGACAGTAACGGCAGCTTCCACGGTCGATCGCTTGCCTTTGCCTTGGCCCTTGCCCATTTGTCCCTGGTTCACCAAGTCAGGCAGGCGATCGGCGCGCATTCCTTTGGAAGAGGAGAGGCCGAGGGCAAACAGCAGCGCATCGAGAATGTTGGATTTGCCGGAGCCGTTGGGGCCCGAAACCACGGTGAATCCGGGCAGCAAGGGAACTCGCGTCGTGCCGCCAAAGGATTTGAAGTTCGTGATTTCAACTTGCTTGATATACAACGGGCCGGCGACCGCTCACGGGGCGGGTTACAGGGACGAGGAAGACGGAAACAGCGTTCCACCGCGCTATCTTACCCAAAACTCTCGCGAAACGGCGATCGGCCCGTTAGCTTTTCTGTTTTATCCCCAGGCTCTTTCTCTTTAATTCCACGGCTTATGGTTACCTTAAAAAAAGAAATTGAGAGGTGCGGTTATCCCTACCTCAAAGTGGTACACATCTATGTATTGGAAAGCTAGGATTTCAAGAAGACCCAGATTTAGCGTCTCATCAAAAACATTGACACTAAATCTGGAGTAGCTTCTGAGTTCTAAAACTCTAGAAAATTATGGTTACAACAGTTAACGAGGCCTTCAGTCTTTTTTTGAGAGATTATGTCAACCTCGATCCGGGAGAAACCCAGCAAGCTAGAAATAGTCGTAATTGGTTGCTATTTCAAATTCATTCATTTCCAGATAAAGACACGAGTTTTCCAAGACTATACTCAGAAAAAGCTATATCTTTTGGTTCTTTTGCTAGACATACTAAAAAAAGACCTTTGGATGATGTTGATGTGATGCTTGCCCTCAACGCTGAAGGTTCAGTCTATCAAGATTTTACGAATAGAATTGAAATTTATGTTCCTGAGTTGGCATGTAAACTCAGAACTCTTTGCTTTGATGGTACAAATAAGCTCAGCTCTCGAAAAGTTATCAACAAGTTCATTGACTTACTCAAGCAAGTTCCACAGTATGAGAAAGCAGAAATAAAATGTAACAAAGAAGCCGTGACTCTTAATTTGAAGAGCTACCCTTGGACATTTGATCTAGTTCCTTGCTTTTTCACCCAAGAAGATACACTTAATAGAACTTATTACCTGATTCCCGACGGTCATGGATATTGGCAGAAAACTGACCCAAGGATTGACCGAAAGAGGGTTCATGATATTAATCAGTTTCACAATGGCAATGTATTAAATATTGTCAGATTAATGAAATATTGGAATAGAAGGCCAACTATGCCATCAATGTCTTCATATTTACTTGAAAACATGATTCTGGAATTCTATACCATACGTTATAAAAAAGCGTCTGAATACGTAGATTTGGAAGTACCAGAAGTGTTGAAATATATACAGAAATCGATCTTTTTCCCAATCAACGATCCGAAAGGAATTCAAGGCAACATCAATCAACTAAACTACGAAGAGCAAGAGAAAATTTCGAAAAGAGCATATTCAGATTATCTGAAATCACTGGAAGCCAGAGCTTTTGAAAATGAAGGTAATCATAAATTATCCATTGCAAAGTGGAGGCAAATTTTTGGTTCAAATTTTCCAGAATATGTTTGAGTAATTTTCTCAAATTCAACAATTTTTCAAATTTAGAAATTACAATGAATATCTATGAATAATATCCCTCAAGAACAAAATACTCAACGAAGACTAGATTTATTAGCTGCCCAACGCCAGCTATACTCTGATGCCAAAAATTTACAAATGATCAGTGTTGTAATGAGCATTCCAGTAGTATTTGCATGGTCAACTCTGGTTGCTTTGTTTCCTTCACTTGCTGCTTATTCTGCTTTGTGGGGCATGATTGCAACACTCTTAGAACTTCTTTGTTTCTCTCGATTAAAAAGAACTACCCAAGACAAAGCTGCAAAAGTGCAACAAATATTTGATTGTGAGGTTTTGCAACTAAATTGGATAAAATTAAACTGTGGAATTCGCGTTGATCCAGAAACAATTATTGATGCGGCCAATAGATATAAGCAAAAAAAGCATAGTATTGCAGAACTTCAAAATTGGTATTCGCCTAGTGTTGGTAAGTTGCCAATTTACCAAGCACGAATCATCTGCCAAAGGTCAAACATTTGGTGGGATGCTCAATTACGGCGACGCTACTCCAAATGGATAATTTTTGTTTTATTAGTTCTAATAATTTCCGTACTTCTGATTGGCTTAGTTGGAGGATTGCCTCTTGAAAAATTTCTTTTAGCTGTCCTGGCACCACTCACTCCGTCCTTTGTATTTGGATTACGTCAATATACTGAAAATAATGAATCTGCTGCTAGATTGGATCAATTAAGAGAAAATGCAGAGATCCTGATTCAAGAAATTATTAATGGAAGACATACTTCACAAGATCTTGAAAGAGAATCACATAGCCTACAAATGCAAATTTTTGACAATCGTCGGCGTAACCCACTAATCCTAGACTGGATTTATTCACGACTAAGAAGTGAGGATGAAGAAAAAATGAATAAAGGTGCTGAGTTCTTAGTTCGAGAATTAATTCAGAATTTTTAATTTATATAATCCAAGCATCACATAGCAAGTAGCCAGTGAGAACAGATAAGAAGTTATTAGAAAAGGTTAAGTCTTTAATGCCTTTCTCATTCGAAACTCACACCTTCTAGATAGTCGGGATTTGTCGAGAGATCGCTAGGGCCTTCAGCACTACCAATTAAAGAACCCGCGAGGTCAAATACTGAAGGGGACGGCTCTGATCGACTGAGTAATGGGTCAACTTGCGATCGCTCGGCCAATAGCAAGTTGATGAATTGAATTACCAGTTGTTGGAGCGCTTGGGGAAGCTGACGAAACTGGTTTAGGAGGGTTTGTTCGATCGGGCTGGGAGTCATGGGGCGATTACTGGTGAGACTATGACCATTTTATGAGAATGAATCAATTTGTTTTTCAAGACTCGATCGCCCCGCTGGATCAAAACTCTGATTACAAACGCTCAGGCAACGTGATCGCCCAATCAAAAAATAGTGGACGGAGCGATCGCTTTCTGTTCCTCCACATGGGTTGGCGCTGAGGAAGTGGCGCAAGGTATCTTGCAGTCATCCTCTTCCAAGTCAAGCTTTGATCATTGCCATGATGGATAGCTATCCTGGAGAACTTGAAGCCCTAACGCTATTGGGTCTGGCGGTCGTAGGGTTAATCGTTGGTGGGTTGCTGGCAATTGGCTTTCTGTTGATCTCAATTTTTGTGCGCCGCGACGAATCTCCCGGCGTGATCAAGGCATGGGCGATCGCCGCCTTATTGATCTTCATCATCAACGTCTTCGTCTATAGCTGGTTAATCGGGCTTGGTCGCGATAACCTCGTCCGCGATGGCGAGCAACGACCATTAATTACCCCGCCCCCAGTCTTGTTTGTCAGCATGAGCCTGATCAATTCCCTCGGGCCCAGCGTGAGTGTCCTGAGTCCGATCGTGGTGTTTTGGGTGAAGCACCCTCCCCGTTCTCGACATTCGCCCAGCGATCTATGAAACATGAGTGGTGTTGGGTTTCGTGCCTCAACCCAACTTACGCGATCTACTGGTTTAGGAGGGTTTGTTTGATCGGGCTGGGAGTCATAGATTGTGATTTATCTATAGGGAGAAATTCGCTGCCTGAGCCATTCTGTAAGCTGTTGTCGGGTTAGCCTACCAGCAGCTAAATCGAGAAAGGTTGACTCTGAATCATCAACTGACGCAACCACCTCATAACCATTAAGCACCAGGAAAACTTCCATGGCTGTGTAGGCAACTCGCTTATTGCCATCAATAAATGGATGATTCAGTGCCAGAAAAAATGCTAAAGCAGCCGCCTTATCGACCAATCCCTCATACAAATCAATGCCTGAAAAGGACTGTTGAGGTTGGGCCACGGCTGATTCTAGGGCTGCTTGATTCAGAATTCCTAAAGAGCCACCTGAGCGTGCAACGACTTGCTCATGAATTCGGATGATATCTTCAACCAACAGGAAACGCATTAGGCCAGGCGATCGAGCAACTCAGCATTCTTCTCTAAGACATAATTGATCGCATGATCGAGATCAATTTCTGCTTGAATTGGCTTCGGTTCACAAGATCCTGATCGATCGCCAGCAGGTATCAATCGCGCCTGGAGCTGTTGCAGTAGCACCAAGATCTGTTGTTGGATTGCCAAGGGCATTTGGCGAAGGATTACCAAGATCGATCGCTCCAGATCGGTTTGTTCCGTTTCAGGGGTCAGCATCACAGGATTGAGATAGCAATTTTCTGTAGTTTAGCAAGGCCGATCGCTCTGATCTTCGGAACACCGATCGCCCCCCAACACAAAAATAACCATCAAAAAACCGGGGTCATCCCCCGGCTCTTGTGATCAAAGTTGTGTTTCAAAACTGGTTGCGTTTCAAAACTGATGACCTAGCAGCCCTCAGGCCCGCAGAAACTGTGCGCATACAGCACCTCCGCATCACAGATGTAGATGATGCCTGCGTAATTCAGGAAGAACTCCACCGCCACGCGATCGGCGATCGCCTCAGCCAGGGTGCGAGTGTCGGTCAACACCTCAAACTTGATATTCGCTTGGGTGTCGGAAACATTGGGCTGCCCGGACGATCGCACGTTGCGGCTGCCCTTGCCGCCCGTTTCCAACACCGTATACCCCTTGGCCCCGCACTCTTCAATGATCTTGGCCACCTTCTTCAGCAACACCTTCTCGGTGATGATGACAAGCTTTTTGGCTGGTTTAGCCATGTTGGTTACCTCTTTTGTCTACTACTCTAACGAGTCTGTCGGGCCGTGAGAAAGCACCGACAGACCCCACCTGCTTGGGGCGATTAACCCCCGAGTGCTTGAGCCAGCCCGATAAAGAATGGAATGCACAGACCGATCGCGATCGGCGTACCAACGGCCGTGGAAGCACCAATGTAGGCGGAAGGGTTCGCCGACGGGATCCCGGCACGCAAGGTGGGCGGGCCCGAAATGTCTGAGCTAGAGGATGCAATGACCGCCAGCACAACCACACCACCCAGGCTGAAGTTCATTGTGTAGTGAGCAATCATGCCCAGACCAAAGGCAATCAGCCCATGGAGAAAGGGAGCCACCACACTGTAAACAACGTACCACTGAGCCACTTTGCGCAGTTCGCCAATCCGCGACCAAGCTTCCATCCCCATCACCAGCATCAGGATTGAAAGCAAACCCCGGAAAGCCGGATCGTAGAAGCTTTCGTAAACGCTTTCCGGCTTGGTGAGAATCCCCAAGGCCAAACCGAGCAACATGGCAGACAAAGCGGGCCCTTGCAGGCTTTCTTCGATAATCGGCCAGATTTTGACCTTACTATCACCCTGCTGCTGGTCGCGATATTCCTGACGGGTGCTGGGCTGCTCCTGAAAATCCGCAGCAGCGGCTTTGCTGCGCTTTTTCTGGTTGAGATAAATGTTGGCTACAACAATTGCCGTGACCAGCGCCGGAATATCCATGAAGGGATAAAGCGCGCCCGCCCATGCTTCATACCCAATCTTTTGTTCTTCGAGCAAGGTCAGGGCTGCCGCCATGGTGGAGCCACTGACCGCCCCAAACAAGCCACCCGTCGCGATCGCATCAACGGTCTTGACCTTTGGTAGTTTGGCCAAGGTGTAGCGGGCGATGAAGACAACTAGAATCCCTACGGTTGCTGCAAATATAACCGGTAAAACCATTTCGGTCAGGTTGGAATTCCGAATTGCAATTCCACCGGTTAAACCGATTTTGGTGAGCAACATGAAGACGATGATTGTACAAATCGACTCTGGAATTACCAATTGGCTTCCGAGTGCTGCAATCACCATCCCCCCAATCAAAAAACCCAGTGTGGGGGACTGCAACTGAATAATGAAGTCCTTGACGAAAAGGGACAAGAAATCCACGGATACCTCCTAGTCCACTGCATGAACTTTAAAAGCGTTAAAGAAAGTCAGAGGGAGGCACTTCA
Organism: Limnothrix sp. FACHB-406; assembly: GCF_014698235.1. Lineage (NCBI taxonomy): Bacteria > Bacillati > Cyanobacteriota > Cyanophyceae > Pseudanabaenales > Pseudanabaenaceae > Limnothrix > Limnothrix sp. FACHB-406. The sequence continues at coordinate 400,363 of NZ_JACJSP010000001.1, forward strand.
TGCCCATAGTGCAGGTGTTGCCCAAAAAACCTGTATCTAGGGTGTTGAGAAGGGGCCGATCTCCAGGCGGGTCTCGAAATAGTTGTGTTGAACTAATTTCTATAGACTCGTCCATCAGTTTTCTATAGATGGGTACGTGATGTAAATCCTTATGGGCGCTGGATTATCTTGAAAAACTGATTATGGGGTAAATCAGAACAAATATCGTGATGCTTGACTTTTAATGGCTTTGAATAATTGATGATTGGGACAATTAGAGCAGCTAATTGTTGGATCAATCAAGGCAAATATATTTTTCGTTAGCTCGGGATGCATCAGGTAATTGTCAGGTAATTTTTTGTCTCATTTGACCCGCAGGTTCTTGACTTTAATGCCGGATTTTGCTGAATCGGCTAGTTTCCGGCGACGATTTTCCGCTTGCGGAGGGCGAAACTGTGGCATTGGGGCGGGTTGGGGGCAATGCCTCACGGGTGTGGTTCCCCGGAATTCATGCTAGGACTGAGGGGGTATGATTTTGGGGCAATGGCTGCCCGGTGTTTCCCGGAACGGCCGCGGCGGTTGAGGAGTATGTCAAAATGCTCTCTGGATTGCCGCAACCCGTTTTGCGCCGTACTTTGCAAGCCGGTTGATGGTTGGTTGCCCGCCATTAATCAGGCCCCTAGGGGAGGTGTGATGCATCCTGTTTCGATCGCGATCGCACCCTACTGCCCCTGATGCACCCCACTTGCTATGAACAAACTCATCGTTGACCTCGAAGGCCTCCGCGAACAGTTGAAAAGCGCTCGCCGTCCCCCCAAACCCAAGATGCTCGTCGTCGATGACGAGCCAGATAATCTCGACTTGCTCTATCGCACCTTCCGCCGAGATTTCAACGTGCTCAAGGCCGAAAGCGGGGCCCGAGCCTTGGAACTGTTGGCCGAGGAAGGGGAAGTGGCTGTCATCATTTCCGATCAACGGATGCCGGAGATGAAGGGAACGGAGTTTTTGAGTAAAACCGTGCCCCAGTTTCCAGACACCGTGCGGATTATTTTGACGGGCTTCACGGATGTGGAAGATCTGGTGGAGGCGATTAACTCAGGACAGGTGTATAAGTACATCACCAAGCCTTGGGATCCTGATGAGTTGAAAACCGTGGTGCAACGGGCAGCCGATAGCTACGACTCTTTGAAGAATCGTTCGATCGAGCTGGAACGGGCCCAGGCGCAGATGCAACTGTTGGCGGCAATTTTGGCCGCGGCCGACAGCGGCACGTTTGAGATTTGTGCGGAGCGGCTGGCGACGGCGTTTGTGGAACGGTTTGAGGCCGATCGCTGCACCATTCAGCTCGTGCAAGAAGGGCAACTGGGCAACCACAGCGGCCAAGCGGGAGCTGCTTCTCTGGTGGGTGATCCGCTCAGCCAACAGGCGATCGCTGAGAAAAAGCTGCAAGTGTGTTTGAATGCGGCGGCGAATGCGGATTTGGCCGGAACAGCATTCTATCAAGAAGGCGGGGTGGCAACCCATGTGGTGATTCCAGCCATCTATCGCGATGCGGTTGGGGCTTTGGTGTCGTTGCAGTTTGCCAATCCCATCACCCTGGAAGAAAGTGAAGCAACCCAAATGTATTTGGCGGTGCAGCAGGCGGCCTTTGTGCTGACCACGCTGCCCTAGTAGCACGGCAAGCGGATTTTGAGCTGATTTTGATCGGTCAATTTAGGTCAATTCAGATCAACTCAGGTCAATTCATCAGGTCAATTCAAAGAACTGTTGCTGTTGCCAGATCGCTCACCAGATCGCTCGGCAACAAGGGGCTGGCGCATCTTGTTATAACGACTGACTCCGCAACGTTGACCCCATGAATTAAGGTAGCCGCGCTACTCGGTTGGGTTGTGAGTTTTTGGGGAGATAGATTTTTGGGGGCTTGATCCCCTTTGGGGTGATTGTTAACGAACATGTCGATCGCTCGATCGCGATCGCGCCCGAACGGTACGCTAGACCGCGCCTGATCCCACCGGATGCTCGGGTTTGCTTCTCCCAGTTAGCGAGCAAAGTCCCATAAAAATTCCAACCGGATGCGCCCGATGGCGCTGAGGGGTGGCCAGATTGGCTCGATCGTCCGCCAACTGCCGATCTAGACAATCTGAGGATTGCAACTAACGTTCGTTAACCGACCTCCAACCGTATGTCCGTCGCTAGTCCCACCCGTACCATCCGCATCGGCTCTCGTAAAAGCCAATTGGCTCTTGTGCAAACGCACTGGGTACAAGGAGAATTGCAGCGGCATTTTCCGGACATTACGTTTGAGGTCTGCGCGATCGAAACCCAAGGGGATAAGGTGCTGGATGTGGCCCTGTCCAAAATTGGGGACAAGGGTTTGTTTACCCGCGAGTTGGAAGATGGAATGCGCGACGGGATCTATGATCTGGCGGTGCATTCCCTGAAAGATTTGCCGACCCGCCTGCCGGAAGGGCTGACCTTGGGTTGCGTGACAGAACGGGTGAACCCGGCTGATGCGGTGGTGCTCCATGCCCAACACAAGGGCAAAACGATCGACCAATTGCCCGCAGGCGCTGTGATTGGTACGTCGTCCCTGCGGCGGTTGGCTCAGTTGCGCTATCACTACCCCCATCTGAGCTTCAAGGACATTCGCGGCAATGTGAATACTCGGCTGAAGAAGCTCGACAGCGGCGAGTATGATGCGACGATTTTGGCGGCGGCTGGTTTGCAGCGGATGGATTTAGCCGATCGCATCGATCAGTTGTTGCCGTCGGATGTGTCGCTCCATGCGGTGGGCCAAGGGGCCTTGGGCATTGAGTGCCGCGAGGGCGATGAGGACATTTTGCGCGTGCTGAAGGTGCTGGAGCATGAACCCAGCAAGTGGCGCTGCTTGGCGGAACGGGCTTTCCTGCGCGATTTGGAAGGGGGCTGCCAAGTCCCGATCGGGGTGAATACCAGCTTGGAGGGTGACACCTTAACCCTGGCGGGCCTGGTGGCCAGTGTGGATGGCAAGCAACTGATCAAAGACACCGTGAGCGGCCCCCACACCAGTGCTGAAGATCTGGGCACGGAGTTGGCCCAAAAGCTGCGCGCCCAAGGGGCCCAGGAAATTTTGAATGAGATCCTGGCTCAGGTCAATCGGGGCTAAGGATTTGCTTGCGAGTGGCTCCTGATGTGGATCCTGATGAGACGATCTTGGGCCCACAACCTGAGTCCATCACCTGAGTCTATGGGTTTTGGATGTCGGTTAATCCGGTTCGCTGGGTTAATCCGGTTCATGCTGAATTTCGCTTGAGGATCCTGGGGGCGATCGGGCAAGATGGAACTGTCTTGCTCGATCGCCCCTTTGGCTCATGGATATTGCCAGTCTTTTGCTGCGTGCGGCCGTTGCTCACATTCCCCAAACGGTGATGATTCCCCTGTGCTTTGGGTTGGCTTGGTATTTGGTGGCCGTTCTGGTGCGATCAATCGCCAGCTTCACCCAAGAGGGCGTTTCGCGGGTGCGCACTTTGCACCAAATTCCCTGTGCAGACTGTGCCTTTTTCACAGGCGATTACCACCTCAAATGTCCCGTCCGTCCCAGCGAGGCCCTGTCAGAAGCGGCGATCAACTGTCCAGATTTCCAGCCCAAAACTACTCCCCTGGCTTAGGGAATGTTTGAGCAAGGTTTTGGGGCACAGGTCAAGTCAGCATCACCGTCGGGGCAAGGGGCTTAGGGGGTGTCGTCAAATTGCCTAAACCCCTGATGACCTCGCTCTTCAAACCAATTAGTTGTAGGGGCGGGTCTCCCCAACCAGCCCCGTCTTTCCTTCGCTCCCTTTATCCCGAATTCACGTTAACCCGGACGATCGCCTCAAAGCAGCCCCCGGGCTGGGCGAGGATTGAAACTATCCAGCTTTCCCCATCTACCCCATCTAAATGAATGTTATTGAAGTGCAGCGCCCGGCCCCCGGGCTGGGCGAGGATTGAAACAAAAGGAGCGATCGCGTGAGTTTGCTCGATGATCTCAGTCAGTTTTTAGAAGCTCGGCTAGAAGCCTTTCTGCGCGAACATCCCGAGCTAGAGTTGCGGGCCCTAGAAGAGCAACTGCGGGAACAGGAAGCCGATGCCAAGCGATCGATCGGGGAATTACACACCCAAGAACAGCAACTGAAAGCCGACATTTGGGAAACAGCCCAAGACGTGCAGCGTTGGCACATTCGCATCGAAAAAGTGGAAGCCGCCGGAGAACACCAACTCGCCGCAGCCGCCCGCGAACGAGAAGCCGCCCTCTTGCGCAAAGGCAATCAACTTTGGGGACAAATGCAGGGCATTAAAACCCGCATTGAACAGTTAGAAACCCTGGTCTCGCAACTGGCCAGCAAACGGCAAGAGGTGGCCGCGCGGGCTGCCCAGGCCGATGCGCAAACCCAGACCCAAGCCAAGACCCGCACCAGCCGATCGCCCTGGGACAGCAGCGATCGGGCCACCTACAGCAGAGGAATGGGAGCCGATCCCCTAGAGGAGCAGTTCCAACGCTGGGAAATGGATGAAGAACTAGAGCAACTGAAGCGCCAAATGGGCCGCCCTTGAGGGTCTGAGTAAGGGATAGCGGCTTTTTTAGCCGATTCAACTGCTTTGGCCTCCAACGGCCGTGCTAGCTTAAGGATGTAACGGTTTGTAAAGAAAAGTAACAACCTGATCGTGCAAGACTGGCAAAGCAAGCTCAAAGGCAAAGTAATCGTCATTGTTGGCGGCACAGGGGGCATTGGCGCAACCCTGGCTCGCAAGCTGGCAGCGGCTGGAACCTCGTTGGTGTTGGCGGCTCGGGGAACGGAACAATTGGCGGCCCTCGCAGCGGAACTGCGGGGAACGGGAGCCACAGTGTTGGCGGTTCCCACGGATATTACCGATGCAGCTCAGGTGGCGAATCTATTCACCCAGGCGATCGCCCAATTTGGTCAGATTGATGCGCTGGTCAATGCGGCGGGCGCGGGAATTCTCAAACAGTTTAATAAGCTCACGGAAGCCGATCTGGATCAAATGTTGGCGGTGAATTTAAAGGGCAGTTTTCATACTTGCCAAGCCGCCATTGAGGTGATGAAAGATCGCAAGATGGGGCATATTTGCAACGTGATCGGCATTTTGGGCAAACATTCCATGGCGATGGGTGCGGCCTATTGTGCTTCCAAGTTTGCGCTCACGGGCCTTAGCAAATGCATGGCCGATGAAGCCCGGCGCTACGGGATCAAAGTCACACTGTTCTATTTTGGTGGCATTGATTCACCCTTTTGGGACAACGTGAGCCTCAAGGTCGATCGCACCAAAATGTTGTCCACGGAAACGGCGGCCGATGCCATTTTATTTGCTCTCAGTGCAGAACCGCAGGCCATTCCCATGGAAATCAATATTCAGCCGGAAAGCCATCTCTTTTTCTAGGCATCTGTGAATATTCACGAATGAATATTCACGAATGAATATTCATCAGCCATTGAGAATAGCAATTTAGCGCCCCCATTCAAGGCAGTTGCTCAGGGAAAAAACCTGCTGATCGATCGCCCCGCTCCGCCATTGACTCGCCTTGGCAGATTGCTCTATGCTTGTGATTGAGAATGATTCTCATTCTAGATGAGCCTCTGAATCTGGGCGTGGGCCAACCAGAGGCATAACCGCAAGCTTAGGTGTGATTGATGGGTGGGATGACTCGAACCATGGCGGAACGGCGATCGCGCAACCGGGGAATCGGGCGGATGCAATGGCCAGCGATCACCCTCGGCCTGGCCCTGCTGGGAACGGGTTGCGGCACTGGAGCCAACTCCGGGGCAACAACCCCCAATGGCAACAACACCCCGGCGACCAGCAGCACCAACCCCGATCGCCCCAAGGTGGTGGCCAGTGGCGGCGTGGTTTGCGACTTGGCCCAGCAAATTGCGGGCGAGACGATCGATCTCACCTGTTTGGTGCAACCCGGCCGCGACCCCCACACCTACGAACCCACCCCCAGCGATCGGGCCGCGATCGAGTCCGCCAGCCTCGTGCTCTATGGCGGCTACGACTTTGAAGGAGGGTTAACCAAAACCCTCACCAGCGCTCCCACCCAGGGCCCCAAAGTGGCAATTTTTGAGAAGGCCGTTCCCAGTCCGCTGAAGATGGCCGCCCATGATCATGACCATGGCCACGACCACGGCCATGAAGATGACCATGACCACAAAACCGAAGCGGCCGCCAAGCCCGAGGAACATGATCACGACCATGATGCAGATCCAAAAACTGCCACTGGGGAAACGGCGGAACTGGTGGCGGATCCCCACGTGTGGCACAGCCCCCAAAATGGCCAAAAGCTAACGGCGATCGTGGCGGCCCAACTGAGCCAACTGATTCCCGCCCAAGCCGATCGCTATCAACAGGCTGCCCAGGCCCTGACTGGCGAACTGCAAGCGCTCGATCGCTGGATTCAAACCCAAGTGGCCACCGTCCCGCCCGATCGACGGCGACTCATCACCACCCACGATGCCTTGCGCTACTATGCCCAAGCCTATGGATTTGAGGTGAAAGGGGCCCTCAGCGGTCTGAGCACCGAAGAGCGACCCACCCCCAGCAAGTTGGCGGAACTGGTGAAACTGGTCAAGGCGGCCAATGTGCCAGCCATTTTTGCAGAAGCTTCCACCAACCCCAAGACGATCGCCACCGTCGCTCGCGAGGCCGGTGTGCAGGTGGCCCCCAACCCGCTCTATATTGACGGGCCCGGCGCACCCGGCACGGCGGGATCCACCTATCAAACCATGCTGATTAGCAATACTTGCACGGTGGTGAATGCCTTGGGAGGCCAATGCGAACCCCAGACGGCTCCCCTGGAGAAATCTCGTTCTTGAAGCCCCATTCTTGAAGTTCAAATCTCAAAATCTGGGTCTCAGGGTTTGGGTCTTGAAGTTGAGTTTCTAGAATTTAGTTCTTGAAATTAAGTTCTTGATTTTTGGTGATCAAAATTTCAATTTTTGAGCCATATTTTTCATCACTTTCTTAGATTTAACTCTGCTCTAATCTTGGATTACGCTTCCTTGATGAATACATTGATGAATACATTCAATTCATCAGCTTAAGGAAGCAATTTCATCTCTGCGCTAACCTGAGATATCCAAGATTTGCGAGGCGAGTACAACAACCATGTACGTTCTCATTGGCGGCGCAGGAATGATGGGATTGCGGTTAGCCCAACAACTCCTAGAGCTGGGGCATACTGTTGCTGTGATTGACAAAGATCCCTTAGCCTGTCGATTTGCTCGCGAACAAATCGGGGTGATGGCCTTCGAGGGTAGCGCAGTCAGCACCGCAGTGCTCCTAGAAGCTGGGATCCGGCAGGCCAATGCGGTGGTAGCAGCCCTGAGGGATGATGCCTTGAATTTGGCGCTCATCACCTTATCCAAAAGCTACGGCATTGCCCATACTGTTGTTCGGATGCTCGATCGCGAGTTTCTGGATGCTTATCGTTTGGCCGGCGCTAGCCACATCATCAGCACCATTGATTTGGCAGTGGCCACGATGGCCAACGCGATCGAATACCCAGAAGTGGAATCCATGATGCACTTTGAACAGGGTCAGGTTGAAGTGCTCAAGCTGCCCGTTCCCAATGATTGTTATGTGGTCGATCGCACGGTGGCCCAGATTGCCCAAGATCCCGATTTTCCAACGGGATCTCTGATCATTGGTTATCAAAGTCATGCCTGTAGCAACCTAGAAATTCCCAATGGTCAAACAGTCTTGAAAGCTGGCTCCACCATTTTGGTTGTGACCCGGCCGGAACTCGTCCGGCCGATGATCAAATATCTTGGACTCACTGCTAGTCATCGCTCAGAGACTGAAGCTTCTGATCCAAATCTTTGATGTAGCGTTGCACCACATCTTCCGGAACAATTCGCTTGCGCAGGGCATCGTTAATTGCACCCTTTTCCGCAATAATTAACTGTCTTCGCACCACATCCAATTGGTTGGGATAATGCAGACCCAAATGGGCTTGGTGTTGGTTATAGACCTCCCTCAAAACCCGTTCTGATCCAGCGACTTTGGCTTGATAAGCAGCCCAAAGCTCCTCATAAGTTGCTTTTGGTAAAACGCCAGCCTTGAGTAGCTGGGCAAGTTCATCCTGCGCCGCCTTGGCCCCAATCAGTTGAATCTGTAATTGGCCAATTTCCTCGGATATGCCATTGCCTTGGCCGATGTTGAGCTGCTTGATCAACCAAGGCAATGCCAGTCCCTGAATCACCAACGAAAACAGGACTGCCCCAAAAACCAGTTCAATAATGAATTCTCGGCCAACAAAACCCACAGGAATAGCGATCGCCAATGCCATGGACAGCGATCCCTTAATATTGCCGAGCACTAGGACATGTTGCCAACGGAGGGGAATCGGGCGATCGAACCAGCGCAAGCCAGCCAGCAATGAATAAACAGAGATGATACGTCCCAATTGATAGGCAATGATCACCAAAATAACGGCCGGGAGAATTTTCCAGAGAGTGAGGGGATTAATTTCAATGCCAATCAACAGAAAGATGAATGTATTAACACTAAAACCTGCATATTCCCAAAAGCTGAGTAGCGTGATCCGATAAGAGGCTGATGTGGCTTGGGGCAAACCCAAATTACCAAAAACCAAACCAGCAATCACGACGGCTACCGCACCGGAAACACCCAAAAACTGGCCCAGTTGAAACGTGCCTAAAGCCAATGCCACAGTTAGCAACAAGCTGCTTAAGGGATCTTGCAGGCGATTAAAAATCGGCAAGCAAAGATAGCCTAAAACTGCGCCTAGGAATGCACCGCCCAAGGAAACCAACAGCATCTCTTTGATGCCTTGACTGACGGTAATGCTACCGGTGGAGTAAATGACCAACAGCAGATTGAAGGAAACTAAGGCGGCGGCATCGTTAAATAATGTTTCACCTTCAACGATCGTTGAAAGCCGCGAAGGCACTCGCAATTCCTTAAAAACCGCGATCATGGAAACGGTGTCGGTATTAGCCAAAATTACACCGACCAACAGCGCATTAATCCAATCCAGCCCTAGGCTCAGTTTCACCAAAACAGCAATGATCCCTGAGGAGAGCAAGGAGCCAGGAATTGCGAGCAGGGCGATCGGTTTGAAGGTGCTGCGAAGACGACTAATATCCGTGTTGATTGCCGCTTCAAAGATCAGAATTGGCAGAAAAAGATTGAGCACCAGCGACGGATCCAGGCCAAGGCGCTGGGATAGCAAGTCGGTGATGGGTAGCCCCGCCAGCACCAAGCCGGTGACATAGGGAATTCTCAGCCGCTGAGTCACCAGGGCAACGGTGGTTGCTAACAAGAGCAGGATAATGAGGATATTAATCAGTTCGGGAATGCTGCCGATCGCTAGACTGCTGACCGCTGCGTTGGAATTGTGAACTGAATTGCTGTTTGCTAGGGATTGTGGCCAGGAGGAAAGAGTCAGCAACCAATCATGCTTCATGCGGTTTTCTCCTAGATGAATGAGGAAGATTAATGGCAAATTTACCCCGCTCTGATCTGGTTTGGAGGGGGGTAGGTATGGCCAGATTTCTGGCAAGCTGTTACGGTCGATCGCCCGGTCGATCGCACAATTAAGCCGATCGCCCGATTACAATCCCAGGCCGAACAGTTAGGTTAAATAGGTCAAAGTTAAGTCAAAGTTAGGCTGCTACGAGCGATCGAATCAGTTCTGCCAGTTGATCGACTTCCGCTTCTTGGGTGAAGTAATGAACACAGGCCCGCGCACAATCGGGATTGGGCAGGGTTCGGAGCAAGTATTTTTGTTTTTCCAGGGTGGCCACGAGCGATCGAGCGTTGTGGGAGCCGCTGACCTTGAAGGAAATGAGGCCGGTTGGCGGCGGGTATGGCAGCCAACATTCCACCTGGGGAATGGTTTGCAGATGTTGCCAAAGGCGGCCGGCAAGCTGCACGATTCGATCGTACCGTTGCTGAGGTGTGCCCCAACGGCGGTGCAAGTCCAGAGCCGATTGGAGACCTAGCCCAAGCGCATAAGCGGAGGTGGCCACTTCAAAGCGCTGACCGGTGGTTTTGTGGCCCGTGGGGTTGCCCTGGCGATCGGCCGTGATGCCACGCCAGCCCACGAAGGTCGGCTCCAGGCTCGATCGAGGATTAACATACAATCCCCCCAACCCATCGGGCCCACAGCACCACTTGTGGCCCGTGAAGGCATAGAAATCAATCTCTAATTCCGACAGATTCAAGGGCAACAGGCCCACCGATTGGGCCGCATCAACCAGGATTTGCACAGAGGGCTGTTGGTGGCGGCAAGCGCGGGCAATGGCTTGCACATCGAGAATTTCGCCCGTATTCCAAAGGGCATGGCTCACCAGCACCAAGCGGGTTTGGGGATGCAGATGGGCCAAAATGGCTTCCACGATCGGTTGCTCAGGGACTCGATCGCGCAGGGGAAACTGATCGATCGTCACTCCCCAACGCTTGGCGATCGCTTGGGCGGCGGCCACCACCCCCGGATGCTCGGAATCGCTAATCAATAGCCGATCGCCCGATCGCCAAGGCAATCCCCAAAGGGCAATGTTGCAACCAGCCGTCACATTCTCAGTCAGGGCGATCGTCTCCGGACTCACCTGCAATTCCTGAGCAATGGTTTGGCGGGTGGCGGCCAGTTGCGCATCAACCCAGTCACCCACGGCGCTGCTGAAGGGGCCCAATTGCTGCATCGTTTGCCAGGCTTGCACCATGGCTTCCAGGGATCCTTGGGGTAGTGGCCCTTGGCCGCCGTAGTTGAAATAGGTTTTGTTGTCTAGGGCGGGGAATTGGGAACGCACCTGATCAATGCTCCAGGGTTCTCCGTTCCTAGGTTCTTGGTTCGTTTGTGCCATATTCCTGTTGCCCGCAACCACCATGTTTCCAAACGCTCCTGCCAATAGGCTGCTAGTGGGTTTCAACTAACCCTTGTGCAGTCAATCTCAAGGTTTTTATTTTGCGGTTTTTTGCGGTTTCTATTCCGCAGTTTCTATTCCGCAGTGTCTGTCTCGCAGCCGCTATCCCGATGTTTCGAATGTTTCGAGGTGGCGGGTATGAGCCAGGTTGCATGAATCTTAGCCAGCAGCCCAGTCGCGATCGGTTGCCCGTCGTTTGGTGTCATTCAAAGACTGTTTGACCCGCTCCAAGACCCAACTGAAGGTTTCAAAAACCTGCCGGAGCGATTGTTCATCCCGCAGGGTTGAAAGGCTGAAGTTGGGGGCCCGGCGTTCTCGTGAGTCCGGCGGGAGGGCCAGGCCGATCGAGCTGAAGTGGCTGCGCAATTCCATCCATTCGTCATGGCGCGTGAAGGGATACCAAGAAGCGTAGGTGCTGGAATTGATTTCCAAGCCCCCATCAATTCCCACTTTGAACAGTTCATGGGACTCGCCCCGCCCAAAATCACACATGGCCACAAACCCGCCGTAGGTGTCGCCCGTGCGCCAGTAGACCTCCACATTGGGATGATCGCTACACCACTCGTAAATGTGGTGTGCAATGGCGGCTTCGTCTTCCCCCTGGCGGGTGCTGAATTCTTGGAAGAAGCTGTCTTCGTCCCAACGCCGCCGATCGAGGGCGGGGGAAGCGCTCTTGGAGTCGGTCATGCGCCCAATTAATCGGGGCACGAGGGTGCGAAATCCTTCATCGCTCACGTATTGGCGCAGCTCGATCGCCTGAACCTCTGCCGGATCCATCTGGGCGTTCAAAAACTCCACCGTCCGCACCAGTTCCGGCGAGAGGGCATCGGAAACCACCACAATTCGGATCCGGCCCGCTTGCAGGTTGGTTTTCACCTGTTGCCAAAAACGTTCTTCTTCCTCGTCATGGCCCAGGAAGTCTTCCACCACTTGATCGGGATCCCGATCGTTGGCGCGGCAGTTGGCTTCAAATTGGGCCAGCATGGTTTCGATCGGCCAATATTGCGACAGGTTCGCAGCATATTCGATCGCCTGGCCAATCAGCTCTTGGGCCTGTTGACCGCCGCCGCGTCCGTGGCTGCAAAACACTTCCACCACCGTGGGCACACCGCTGCGATCGAGAAAAATCCGATCCAGAGACCAGCGATCGGCCCGTTCGTCATCAAAAATCACCGTGTTCTGGCGAGTGATGGCCAACCAGTCCTGATCACGGTTAATGAGGCTGCGATCGCCAGCCAATAGGTTGGGGTAAGTTTCCAAGAGTTCCTGAAGAAGCGTCACCGACCCATAGGGCTGCTCCATCATCTCCACGAGTCGCCCATCATTGCGTACGAAGTAAATTCCGCTGCTCATGCCTATTGCTCTTCAGTTGCTGCCGTGAACTGGTGATCGCCGGGGGCCATGGTGGCCCCCAATCCTTAGCACCGCTTGGGCGACGGACTCATTGGCGACGGATTAACTTGACCCGGGGCCGGATCACCAGCCCCTCCACACCCCGTTAAAAACCGCTTCTGCCGGCCCCGTCATGAGGATCCGATCGCTCACAGCATCCCAGGTGATCTGCAATGGGCCGCCGGGAAGCTCCACCGTAGCCACTCGATCACTGTGGCCATTTAACACGGCTGCTACCAGTGTTGCACAGGCCCCCGTTCCACAGGCCAACGTAATGCCCGCGCCGCGCTCCCAAACCCGCATTCGTAGATAGTCGCGCCGCACCACTTCCACAAATTCCACATTGGTTTTTTGGGGGAAGGCCGGATGGCATTCGATTTGCGGGCCAATGGCGGGCAGGTCGATCGCGCTCACATCCTCCACAAAGGTGACACAGTGGGGATTTCCCATGCTGACGGTGGTTACTGTCCAATCCTGGCCAGCGGCCGTGAGCGATCGGTCCAGGGCCGTTTCGCCCGCTGTGCCCAAGGTGGTGGGAATCCGCTCGGCCGCCAAAATCGGCTGGCCCATGTCCACAGTCACCTGGCCATCGGCCTGAATGGTGGGAATAATGGAACCCGCCAGCGTGTGGACTTTGTAGGTTTTTTCGGTGTTGTCCAGGCCTTCCAGGGCCGCTAAATATTTGGCAAAACAGCGAATGCCATTGCCGCACATTTCCGGTTCGGAACCATCGGAGTTAAAAATTCGCATGGTGTAATCGGCTCCCTGCTCGCCGGGCAGCACGAAGATCACACCGTCGGCCCCAATGCCAAAATGGCGATCGCACAGTTGCACGGCCTGCTCAGGCGAGAGAATTGGCTCTGCTCGATCGCGGTTATCCAGCAGAATAAAGTCATTCCCTAATCCGTGATACTTTGCAAACGCAAGTCCCATTGAGCACTCCCTATGGCTGAAGAATTTAATACTGGGCTGCCCAGCACCCGTCAAGTGCAGACAGCCATTAAGAATAAGCAAGAAGTGGAACTAAAGCTGCTAACCAATGACCTGATTGCAGGCAAGGTGAGGTGGCAGGACAGTGATTGCATCTGCATTGTTGACCATTACGACCAGCCTACAATCGTTTGGCGACACGCGATCGCCTATCTCAAGCCCAAGGCCTAGGGGCAACTCAACGGCTCATTCAGCGGCTGAACTGGCTGATCAGCAAACGATTGATTTTCCATGTCCCAGTCGTCATAACAAGGGGCTTAAGCCCCTTGTCCCCCATGATCTGCCAAAGGTGGAATCAGGGTTTCAGACGATTTGTTTCAGGCGGTTTGGCGACAGGCCCTAGCCTTGACCCGATTGGGCAGAAGACTGGGCCGGCGAAGCTCCGGCTGGGGCCGCAGGAGAGCGCTGGCCCCGCAAACTGCGGAAGTAAAGGGTTCCCACGCCGCCTAAAAAGAGGCAATACCCGATCGCCTGAGCTAGGTAGAGATGGTCACGGTAGCCAAAGAGGGTTTTGAGCAATACACCCGGCAACACCCGATCGCTCAAGGTCGCTGACCAATCCCAAACCAGGGGCCCCAGCAAGCAGGAATCGCCCCCCACGGCACAAAGGCCAGCCCAGGCAGGATGCAGTTGCTCCCAAAGCACCGCCGCCGCGTCCAGGTGCTTGAGTACGGAAATCACCAACGCGCCCACCACCAGCAGCAGAATTGTACCTACCACTTGGAAAAATCGGCGCACGTCAATCTTGATGCCAAAGCGGAATAGCAGCAGCCCCATGATGGCGGCTCCAATTACGCCCGCGATCGCCCCCACGGCGGCCCCGAGGCTTTCCTGAAACTGGGCGGCAATGAAAATAACCGTTTCCAGTCCCTCTTGCAGCACGGCAGCCGTGACCAAGCCAAAAATTTTCCAGGCGGCCCCCGCTTGCTCCCCGATCGCCCGCTGCACAGAGGATTGCACCTCTCCTTTCAGTTGTTTGGCCTGCTGAGTCATCCAAACCAACATCCAACTCAACAGACCAATGGCGATCGCCCCCAGAATTACTTTTAAGCCTTGAGTCCAAAAGGGGGCCCAAGGGGCAACCGATCGATCCAAGGCCCCGAAGACCCCAGCCAACCCAACGCCCACCAAAGCACTCAGGCACAACCCCGCCACAATCCCCCAAGCCACCGATCGGTTGAGGTGGGTTTGGCCCGCTTGTTGTAAACAGGCCAACACCAAGCCAATGATCAAAACCGCTTCAAACCCCTCGCGCAGGGCGATCGAAAAGGTTGGCAACGCATCCACAAGGTTCATGGCGGGGAAACCCCAATAGCATTAATCGTTCAGCAATCGTTCAGCAATCGTTCGACGCTCTTCTCCAAGCTAGCGAGGAATGGCGCGATTGGGCAAGACAAGAACAAGATCGGCCGGCTAATTAGTCGGATATGAATTGGTTGATTGCCGGGTTGATTACTGGGTTAATTGCTGGGTTAATTACTTAACTGATTGCTTGCTTGATTGACTGAACAATAATCTCGAAAAACATTCTTAAAAATATTCCCGCAAAATATTCCCGCAAAATATTCCCGCAACATTCCTAAAAAGATACTCAAGCAACTTGCTCAAAAGTCTTCATCATCAGAATTGCACAAAAAATGGGCGATCGAACCGCTTTCACGACCCGATCGCCCCTCAAAGACAACGAGCAAAATCCCTAACGCAATGGACTAGACCAACTCCCTAGCGTCCTGCCAAACGGGCCAACGCAGCAATTCGGGACTCCGTGGAAGGATGGGTGGAAAACAAGTTGCGCAGCCAGTCTTTGGCGCTGGGGTTAATGATCAGCAAGGGCGAAAAGGCGGGATTGCCCTCCAAACGGGTGGCATCAGCCATCGTTTCCAAGCGCTTCAGGGCCCGAGCCAAGGCCATCGGATCGCCCGTTAACTCTGCGGCTCCCGCATCGGCCGAAAACTCCCGCGTTCGGGAAATGCCCAGTTGAATCACCGTGGCAGCGATCGGGGCCAAGAGCATGGCCAACAACCCTGCAAGCGGATTGCCCCGATCGCGATCGCCCCCAAACCACATGGCCGCCTGCGCCAGGTAAGAAATCGCGCCCGCAATGGTGGCCGCCACCGCCTGGGTCAGGGTGTCGCGGTTGCGGATGTGGCTGAGTTCGTGGGCAATCACCGCCGCCAACTCATCTTCCGGCAGAATTTCCAGAATCCCTTCCGTCACAGCCACCGCCGCATGGTTGGGGTCACGACCGGTGGCAAAGGCATTAGCCATCGGGCTGGGGATGATGTGCAGGGTGGGCACGGGCATTCCCGCGCGATCGCACAGTTGCTCCAGCATGGCGTAAAGGTGGGGCGCTTGCGATCGATTCACGGGCTGGGCCCCATAGGCCGCCAGAGCGATTTTGTCCGAATAGAACCAGGATCCCAGGTTCATCACCGCTGCCAAAACCAGCCCCAGGAAGGCCCCGCGAGCACCTCCAAACAAAAGACCGCTGGCAAAAATCAGCAGGCCGCTCATGCTGGCGAGCAAAACCGTGGTTTTTAGTTGATTCATAGCACCAAACCGAAAGAAGAAATCGGCATCGGTGTTTGGAGTTTGGAAATCCGAAGACCGGCCGTTGCTTCAATTCTAGGAAGGATTTGGGGATGCGCACGCGGTGGGAATTGCCCCGCTGGAGGGTGGTTTTCCGCCATTTCCCCAATTGCCCTTAATGGTTGACATCAGATTCCAGGAACTCTGATCCCACTGCCTATCGCCAGATGGCAATGACGACAGCCCCTAAGCCGCCTGATCGCCGGTTTGCAATCGCCACAATTCGGCATAGATTCCGTTGCGATCGAGCAGGTTTTCATGGCGGCCCGATTCCACTAATTGCCCCTGATCCATCACATAGATACAGTCCGCATTGCGGATGGTGGAGAGGCGATGGGCGATCGCGATCGTGGTGCGATTTTGGGTGATTTTATCGAGCGATCGTTGAATCGCCGCTTCGGTTTCGTTGTCCACCGCTGATGTGGCCTCGTCCAAAATGAGGATGGGGGGATTTTTCAGAACCGCTCGGGCGATCGCGATCCGTTGTCGCTGCCCACCCGACAGCTTTTGACCCCGCTCACCGACAATGGTTTCATAGCCCTGGGGAAGTTGCTGAATGAAATCATCAGCTTCCGCAATTTTGGCCGCCGCTAGAATTTCATCCGGGGTGGCGTGAAATGTGCCATAGGCGATGTTTTCAGCCACCGTTCCATGGAACAGAAAAACATCTTGACTCACCAAACCAATGGCTCCGCGCAAGCTTTCTAGGTCGATTTCGCGGGTATCAATCCCATCAAGCAAAATAGCGCCATCGTTAATTTCATAAAGACGCAGCAGCAGCTTCACCAAGGTGCTTTTGCCGGAGCCAGTGGCCCCCACAATTGCAATCGTTTGACCAGCGGGGATCGTGAGGGAGAGATTTTGCACCACGGGCGATCGACCTCGATAGGCAAAGGCCACGCGATCGAGCACAATTTCGCCGCGAATCTCCGAAGGGGCAAAGGTTTTGGTTCCTGAATGGGCATCAATGGGCGTATCCAACAAATTAAAAATTCGCCGAATAGAAGCCATGGCTCGCTGATAGTTATCCAGGGTTTGACCCAAAGTAGTGAGGGGCCACAAAAGCCGCTGAATAATGAAAATTGAGGTGCTGTAAACCCCGATCGACATGCGCCCCGCCGCCGCTTCCAAACCGCCCACCACCAAAGTAGCCGTGAACCCACAAAGGATTACCATCCGAATCAAGGGCACAAAGGCAGCGCTATAGGCGATCGCCCGTTGGTTAGAACGACGGTAGGCATTGCTATCGATCATCACCCGATCGTGTTCATAGCGCTCCGCCGTGAAACTTTTGATGGTTAAAATGCCACCCAAATTATTCGCCAACCGGGCACTGAGCAAGCCCACGGTTTCTCGCATTTCGGAATAGCGAGGGGCCAAATTTTTCTGAAAGGCGATCGATCCCCACAAAATAAATGGCATGGGCAACATCGACAGCCAGGCCACCTGAGGCGCAACCGCAAAAAAGCTACCCCCAATGATCAAAACTGTCGTGGTCACCTGCAAAACATCATTTGCACCCGTGTCTAAAAAACGCTCCAACTGATTGACATCATCATTCAAAATCGAGAGCAATTCTCCGGTGCTGCGTTCTTCAAAATAAGCCAGCTCCAAGGATTGCAAATGGTCATAGACCTCCAATCGCAAATCATGCTGAATAGATTGGGCTAAATTGCGCCAAACGCGCTTGTAGGCATATTCAAAAACAGACTCCAAAATCCAAATCAGCCAGGTTAAAACCGCCAGCACCAGGAATTGCTCTGTGATTCCCTGAAGCCCCCAGGAAGCCAACCAGGAATCCTGCCGCTGCACCAATGTATCAACGGCTAAACCCAGCAAAGCTGGTGGAGCCAGGTCAAAAACTTTATTCAAAACCGAATAGGCCGTCGCTTGCCAAAGCTGACGGCGATATTGCGGCAGGTAAAGAAATAAACGACGAAGGGGATGCAAAGCCTGAGTCATGGGAAGGGGCAACGTAAAAACAGTAATTAATTAACTCATCTTTTTTTCAGAACGCGATCGAGAACTCCAAACTTCCGCAATGATGATGATTGCAGAAGCCATTAAGGTGCTGCCAAATAACCCTAGGGCTAAAACCTTGACCTTGCCACCAGAAGATGGCTTACGAGGCACAGTCGCTGGCTCTAAAATTCTGGTGCTGTTGTTGCGCTGTTCTTCCTTGACCAGGAGCGTTTGCAAATTGGAAAGTAGGGTTTCATAGGTTCCTTGGGCGGCCTTTAGCTTGCGTTCCAAATAACGCTGCTCTTGTTCAATTTTGGGCAAGCTGCGGCTCCGTCGGAGATATGTCGATCGGCTGTCTTCAAAGGACCTGAGTTTATTGACTGCGCTCACTCGCTCCGTTTCGGAGTTGAGGTATTGCTGAATTAAAGTCACCCGCAATTCCCCAGCCTGTAAGAAGCTGGGCGGAACCGCTTGCCGATCGCCCAGGGTTTCTTGAATTCGCTTTTGCAAAATGTCTTGCAACTGCCGCTCCCGTTCCATTAACCGGGAAACCGTGGGGCTGCTGTCCGTAAAGCGCGATCGTTGCTCTGCGAGTTCTTTTTGGGTGTCTTGCAAATCCACCAAAACTTTCTGAACACTGGGGGACTGGCTGACGGCTGCCACCACCACAGCTTCCTGGGGAGAAAGATTGAGTTGACGGCGCAAGACTGTGGCTTTGGCCGCCGCTTCCATTGCTGCGGCTTCTGTGTTGGTAATTTGCTCATCGAGCAGCCGCAGAGCCAGCACCGAAGTTCGCGCTTCCTCTTCTAAATTAATCACCTGATTTTGTTCTTTGAATCGCTGAAGTCTCAGTTCCAAATTTCGCAGTTGCTTTTCCACCTGTGGCAACTCGCGGGATAGAAAAATGCGAGCCTGAACGGTGTCTTCTCGGGCGATCGCCACGTTGTTATTGCGATAGACCTCAATCACGGAGTTCACAACCGCCGCCGCCAACTCTGGAGACTCATTGACATACGTAATGCTGACCACATCCGTTGCGCCAATGATCTTGACTTCCAGCGCTGTCTTCAGCTCCCCTGGCCCTAAGGGTTCGCCTTTTTTATCTCGCAAGTCCAGCTTTTTGATGGTGCGCTCTAGTAATGGTTCCGAGAGCAAAATTTCCATCTGATTACTGATGGGACTCTGGTCAACCAACAGCGATCGCAGTGGATTATCCGACTCATCCCGTGCAAGACCCGTCAGCTCTTGAGTGGAGTCAATTCTGAAGAGAATCTTGGCTCCAGCCTCATACACAGGCTTCACGCGCCGAGCCGCCAACACAGAACCACCCATGCCCAAAATAAAAACACAAGCAGCCGGTAGCCAGGCCCGTTGACAAGCCTTAAGGATAAGCCCTAGGGGATTGAAGTCGATCGCCTCGCGGGATGTCTGGGACTGCATAGGGTTCAGGTAATGAAATCGAAGGCCGAGGGCTAGGCAGTTTATTGAATTACTGAAAATCGGGAACGCTGGGGGCCAACAGGCGACGCAGGTTCGAGAGATTATCCACAGGCGACAGCAACACCCGCAGGAAGTCCGTAATCCGGGTCACGCCATTGGTGTTAATCACCACGATGTCGTTGTTCAGCAACAGGGGATTGGTTTCCTCATTCAGGCCGGCTTGCAGGTCAATAGGGATGCGGCGGGCGGTGGCTGACCCATCGGGATTAATCCGAATCAGGTCAACTTGGCTGGAGACGGCGCGGGGGCGCAGGAATCCGCCGGCCGCCAAGACGGCCTGATTAAGGGTGGCGTTGGGTGGCAGCTTGATGAGGCCGGGGGCTTTCACTTCGCCAACCACGTTCACCCCGATCGTTTCGGGGGCAAAGCTAGCCCGGGCCACGCGCGAAACCTCCTCAGAAGAAAAGGTGCTGGCCTTTGGAATCATCAGCATGTCTCCATCCCGCAGCAGGATATTTTGGCTGAGGTCGCCACTTTCCAGCAGTTGCCAAAGGTTAAGGGTTTGGTCTTGGGGAGTGCCGCTGGGATCTGAGCGCCGGAGGCGGATGTTACGAATATCGGCGAGGGGGGTGATGCCGCCGGCCGCCACGATCGCCCGAGTCACGTCTGGCCATTGAAGGGGTAACTGATTGGGCGCTACGTCCCGATTGCTGACCTCGATCGCGTAGGAGCCGGGCCGATTCACTTCCCCAGAAACGCCAATCCGAACCGGGCGGGGCGTTAAAACATTGACGGTGATGATCGGGGTCTTGACGAAGGGGCGATAGGCCTGGCTGAGGGCACTGGCCAATTGCTGAGGAGTTAAGCCTCGGGCCCGCACAGAACCAATCCAGGGCACGGAAATCGTGCCATCAACCAGCACCAGGTAGATACGGTTGCTGAATTCGGGCACATCAAAAATTTCCACCTGTAGCCGATCGCCCGTATCCAATTGATATCCATCGATCGGGGGCTGAAGTGTTGGATCAAGCACGGAACCCGCCGAGGTGGACGTGGGAGCCGGAAGCAATCGGAGCAAAGGCTGGAGGGTTGCAGAATTCGGCGCAGAGTTTGGCGCGGAATCTGGCGTGGAATTGCCGGAGGTGGAGTTAGCCGATGGATTAAGGGTGGAATCGGGTGCTGCAACGCTGGAGGGGCCGTCGGGCGCACTGAGGGCCGGTTCATCAAAAGGGCCAAGGGGCTGGGCCGCCACGGGCTGGGCGATCGATCCCCAACAGCAACCACCCAAAATGCTAACAAGCAGTGCAGTTATTCGACTCGACGGCCGAGGGCTTTGAAGCAGGGCTGACATAGACAGCAGAGGATTGAGCAAATGCGCGGGCAAGGGTTTAAGTGACCATAGAACGGTAACAGCGCTGCAATGCACCCGATTCTTGAATGAGTTGCGTCAATGGAGCGATCGCACTGGTTGAGGGGTCTTGGTGAGCGGCCTGCGCCCCAATCCCAGTCACGATCGGGAATTGGGGCATTTTGAGGAATTTCCCAAGATTTGCCCAAGATTTGCCCAAGAAGTGATCGTTTCCAGGGAATCAACTACCATCGCGACCATCATAATCTGACCGATAGCGAGGATGGTGCTCAGGTTAACTCATCCATTACTCACCCTGGGGATCGGCTGCAAGGGAACTTGCCTATCGCAGAATCCGGTTATTCTTCACGGGGCGATCGGGATCAATCGCAATCAATCCCCAAAAATCCAAGGGTTTCAGGGTTGCTGCAAGGGAAACCGAGGGGGGTGCGATCGGGATCCCTCGGCAACGGCTCGATCGATGGCGGGTCAGATGCCCCTTTAGATTGCACTAGTGATGATCAAGATTTGGTAGCAATTTTCACGAGATTCCCCGTAATCTTGCAGGGTTGACTCAAAATTCATCTTGCATAAAACTTCTCGCCCGAAATTGGCTAAATTTTCGGCCTTTTCCTATTTTTCCATCAATTCTTAATGTTGCCAGGTTTGTTGTGACTTGGTGAATGTTTGACCAAGATTTCGAGAAATACTTTGGCAAATACTTGGCAAATACTTGGCGAACACCATAGGGCAAACATCACCGGTCAACCCCTTCCGAACACCCTCCTGGAAAATGTACCCATCGTGCTTCCCTGACCGAACGGCGATCGAGGAAATCGATTAACACCGATCCCAGAACCGATCGCCCCGATCGCAACCAAACCCAATCCGCCACAGCCCCATCACAGTCCCATCACAGCTTTAGAAGATGGCTCGGTGATCTCTTGAGACACTCACCAATCATCACCCGATTTGCGGGGCAAGCGGCTTCGGCTTCCTGTTTTCGTCGGTTGGTGCGCTGAATTAGGCATCCGTTTTGGCCTTTCAACCCCCCTATCGGGTTGAGCAAACTGGAAAAAGAGTCTTGAAAAAAAGCCAAGAACCGTCACCCCTTGCCTGAATCCGGTTTAGGGTCGTGAGAGATTGATCCGCGTTGGGATTGATTCCCTCACCCCTTGGGTCAAAATAACTGCCGGGGCTGACCCTGTGGGTTCAAGCCCGTTTGATTCATGACTTCGCAAGCAGGAGAGTTTTGATCATGGCCCCGATTAAGGTTGCCATTAACGGTTTCGGACGCATTGGCCGATTGGTGTTTCGCGGTGCGATCGCCAATCCCGACATTGAAGTTTGCGCAATTAACGACCTGTTCCCCCCCGAGAGCCTCGCGTACTTGCTGAAATATGACTCCACCCACGGCCGATTCAAGGGCACAGTGGAAGCGGCCGAAGGCGGCCTAGTGGTGAACGGCAAACTGATTCCCTGTTTTGCTTGTCGCAACCCGGAGGAGTTGCCCTGGGGTGACCACAATGTGGACTTTGTGGTGGAAGCCACCGGAATTTTCATTGACCATGCGGGAGCCAGCAAGCACCTGGCCGCTGGGGCAAAGCGGGTGATTATCTCCGCACCCACGAAGGATCCCGATCGCGTGCCGACCCTGGTGGTGGGCGTGAACCACAGCAGCTTTGACCCGGCCAAAGATTTCATCGTGTCCAACGCCAGTTGCACCACCAACTGTTTGGCCCCGATCGCCAAGGTGATTCATGACAACTTCGGTCTTGCTGAAGGGTTGATGACCACTGTCCATGCCGCCACCGCCACCCAGCCCACCGTGGACGGCCCCAGCCGCAAGGATTTGCGCGGCGGCCGCAGTGCCATGCAAAACATCATCCCCGCCTCTACCGGAGCCGCCAAGGCCGTGACCCTGGCTCTGCCGGCCCTGAAGGGGCGCTTGACTGGCATGGCGTTCCGCGTGCCCACGGCCGATGTGTCGGTGGTGGATTTGACCTTCCGCACTGAGCAAGCCACCAGCTACCAAGCCATTTGCGCCGCCATGAAGGCCGCCGCTGAAGGAGAGCTGAAGGGAGTTTTGGGCTACACGGAAGATCCGGTGGTTTCTACGGACTTCACGAGCGATGCCCATTCGAGCATCTTTGACGCAACGGCGGGCATTGAGCTGAACTCGAATTTCTTCAAGATTGTGTCTTGGTATGACAACGAGTGGGGCTACTCGATGCGGATGGTTGATTCGATCGTGGCAATGGCTGCCAAAATTAGCTAATCATTCGCTAGTCACTGGCTAATTGATTGACGCAGTAGACAAGGGGCTTAAGCCCCTTGCTCTCGCACTTTCGTAATGGTGGAAGGCTTGATTCGACCCATCACTTTTAGCCTGTGATGCTGTCATGAAATTGCATCCCAAAACACTCTGAAGGCACTGTGGAGGAAAAAATGGAAAAACCCTACAGCACCGATGAGTTATTACAAATTTTGGCGGAAGAACAGCGGGCCTGTATGCAAGGTCAACGCTTACATTTGACAGCGAAAGTATCAGGAATTGCGCCGCTCGATCGCCTGATTGACCCCAAAGGAATTCAAAAATTTACGGCTTATCAAAACTTCCGGGCCCAAATTCATGCCTACCAGCGTGAACAAGGGGTGTCGGGCTTGGTGTGGCGATCGATCGCCCTGGGCCCCCACCGGCTGAACTATCCCGAATTACATGATCAATTAGTTGCGCTGCCGGAGGATATCCATACCCTTCAGCGCTTTAAGGATGATGCGATCGAATTTTGGCGATCGGTCACGGTGGGGTTCGATCGCCACTTGAGCGTGGCCGGGGGGCGAGACTTTTGCACCCTCACCCCCAGTGATGAGCAGCGCTTGATCGATCGCGCTGAGTGGGTCAGTTTGGATCCGCGCGGCCAAGCATTGCCCTGCGAGGTGGTGTTGCAGTTGGGTTGGGGCGATCCGGCCGGCGCACGCTACCGGCGCGACTGGCCCCAATCGGGCAGCGAGTTGGTTCATGCTGTGCCGCCCGGGGGTTGCCCCATGCCCTAGCCGCCGGCCGCAAAAATGCCCATCACAATGGCCGACAGCAACAGCCCGGGACTCAGCAGCAATACCAACGTGCCTAGATCATGCCAATTCATAGTCTTAATCCTCGTTTCAGTCCTCGATCGCGACGACCCTTCAACACAACCCTTCAACACAACCCTTCAAAAACCGAACCATTCCAGAATGGCTTGCAAGTTTTTGGGGCTTTGGAAGTTTTTGGGGCCAAACCGTGGCCTGCTCCCGATCGTAGCGGCTCTTTTTGATCCCGTCCCGGAAGATCAGCTTTGACTTCAGGTTTCACAGCCAATTGCCCACCAGGATATAGGGGGCCCAAAAGAAGGGATGGCGAAAGTTGGGGTTTTTGAGCAAGGCAAGCTGGGCCTGGCGCAGGGATTCGGCTTTGGTGGCTCCGGTGCGCAGGCTTTGGTAAAAATCTCCCATCAGCAAAGCGGTGGATTCGTCGCTAACCTGCCACAGGGTTCCCAATACGCTGCGAGTGCCGGCCTGGATGGCGATGCCCGTGAGACCCAGGGTGGCGCGATCGTCCCCTCGGGCTGTTTCGCAGGCACTCAACACCAAGAGTTCGATCGGGGGGCGGCTGGCCGGTCGGCGCAACAGTTGGTCAAAATCTGCCAACTCAATGCGGCGATCCCAAGCCAACAGAAAGGTGCGATCGGCTCGGGAGCTGAACTGGGCATGGGTTGCCACATGGACGATCGGGGCGTTGTTTTG
Organism: Limnothrix sp. FACHB-406; assembly: GCF_014698235.1. NCBI lineage: Bacteria > Bacillati > Cyanobacteriota > Cyanophyceae > Pseudanabaenales > Pseudanabaenaceae > Limnothrix > Limnothrix sp. FACHB-406. The sequence continues at coordinate 424,771 of NZ_JACJSP010000001.1, forward strand.
CTGCAAGGCTTGGCGCAGGGCCTGCTCCGTCAGGGCCTGATCGCGCAGGACGGCCGCCGGTAACTCCTGGGCCAAAATATCTAGCTCATCGGCCACAAAGGGCAAGGCTCCCAATTTTTCCGCCTGGAAACTGGGGGCCACTTCCGAAACACCCGCCGCCAAGACGTTGAGCGATCGCGGGTTCAGGGCTTTGGGGGCAAAAAGCTGCAAACCCAAGGCCCTGGTAGTGTTGTAGCGCTCCAAGAGATATTGCTCTCCGTCATGGAGGGCGGCGATCGGGATATTCGCCAAGGGCCCATCCAGCACAAACACCAGGGTTTTGACTCCCGATTGGGCTAATTCTGGGGCAATCGGAGCCACTAGCCAGTCATAAACCTGCTTGGACAGGCGCAAGCGCTCCCGGTTGGGAATGGTTGGGTCTTGGACGGCCTGTTGCACCCGTTGCAGGGTTTGGAGAACGGTGGCTCGGGGCACAGGAACCACGGCATAGCGCAACGGTTGGCCCGGCAATTTGGTGAGGGTGGCCACGCGATCGCTTAAAACAATGGCCTCCACGGCGGCCGTGTCCGATCGCCCGTCAATGGCCCGATCGAGCGGTTCCGGTTTGGCATCCAAACAAGCTTGGCGAAAGAAGTTTTCCAATTCCACCAACTGCAAAGCCTCGATCGCCGATCGGGCCGCTTGCAAGTCTTCCTGGCTGGGGTTGCCCCGCAACAACTGATCCACGAACTCCCGATAAACCGGCTCCACCCGATCGCGGAAGGAAAACTGCACCACGGAATCCATCCCGGCCAGGTCATTGCGCAGTTGCCCGATCGCTTGGGTGGCCAGGCGATAGGCCGCCAGGGAACCGGTGCGATCGCCCCCTTGGGCCCGCAACTGCCCGAGAGAACGGGCCGTGCGATAGGTCACCTCCGGAGCCGCTAACCCTTCCACCAGCGCCAGGGATTGCTCCAGCCAACGCGCCGCCAGGGCAGTTTCCCCCCGTTGCCGATAGGTTTCGCCCAACTGACCCCAAACCGCCGCCGTCAAACGGTGATCGCCCAGGGCTTGGGCCGCTTGGGCCGCCTGTTGCAACCCTGCCAGGGCCAAGGCCGGTTCATTCACGGTTGACCACCAGCGAGCCAGGCGCATTTGGGCCGCAATCCGATCGCGCCCGATCGGGAGCTGTGCCACCTGGGTGGCCAACGCTTGCAGTTGAGCCTTGCTGACGGTTTCTCCGGGTGAGCTGCCCGTTTCCAAACCCAGAAACACCATCTCCCAGCGCTCCAACTGACCCCACAGCCGATCGCGATCGCTCCCGGCTGCCGCTGCCGCCACCCTTGCTCGATCGAACGATGCCATGGCCTGTTGTCGAAGAGTCGTCCATTGGGGATCATTGCGATCTAACCCTTGGCGAGCCAACAGGGCCCGGGTGCGGGCCAGGGCCAGGGCGGCGGTGCTGCGATCGGCCAGGGTTCCCGACTGTTCCAACACCGTTGCCGCTTGACTCAACCAAGTTTCCGCTCGGGCCAATTGCCCCAGCGATCGCAAGGCCTCCCCAGCCGACAGCAGGCCCAACCCTTGCAAGCGTGTGGGTTCGCGGGGGGCCTCCGGGGCAGTGCCAATTTGCCCTTCAATCACTATCAGAGCACGCCCGTAGAGTCCCAGGGCTTGCAGGGCCTGGGCCCGATTCAGGCTGGCTCCCAATTGCCCATCCCGATCGCCCGCCGATCGATACAGGGATTCCGCCTGCTCCAAAAGTTGAATCGCTCGGGCCGCCTGCCCTGCGGTCAGCTCCAACCGGGCTTGCTGATTCAAGGCCGCCGCCCGCAGCCGCACGGCTCCCTCGCCGCGCAACGCCGCCAACAGGGCCAAACTCTGCTGTACTGCCTTCAAGGCCGCTGCTCGATCGCCCAATTGCCCCCAAGCCAAGCTGATGCCATGCCAGGCGGCTCCTTGGGCCGCGCGATCATCCCGTTGGGCCGCCTGTTGGGCCGCCCGCTGCCAATGGTCGATCGCCTCCGTAAACCGGCCCGCTTCGTAGGTCTGGCGTGCTTGTTCAAACTCCGGAGCGCCGGCCGGGGTGGCCAGGGGGGCTGGGGCTGGCCCTTGGGCGATCGCGGGGAACGCAGCGAAGGAAACCGTTCCCAACACCAACCCACAACCCACCCAACCCAACCATCGGAGCGATCGGCCCCATTGCCCCCACGCCCGCTCGTTACCTTGCCCCATGCCCATCAATCACGCTCGCTGTTGTGGATCAATTTCCTTTCTCCACTATCACCGACCAATCCAGAATTCCCGGTCTCTTCCCGGGTCTTTTAACGGTGCTTTGAGCGTGATTTTGATTGTTTTGGCCGGTTTTTGACTGGTCTTTAACTGGTTTGATGGCCAGTCATTAGACCTCTTGCGTCAATCAAGACCCTCACCCTAAATCCCTCTCCCAAGTCGGGAGAGGGACTTGATCACCAGCTACGAGATCGCTGTAACGCAATGGTTCTGGCCCCCCTTCGCCCCCCTTGGGAGAAGGGGTTGGGGGATGAGGGCTTCTGGTCGATTCGCGTAAGAGGTCTATTCAAAACCGATAGCGATGGCGCTCCTCTAGCCAGCTCCGGAGTTCCCGCTCAGCCGGGCTAGAGAATCGATCGCCCGTGCGTGGATCCCAACCGTAAAAAATTTCCTCACCGGTTGGCAGCGTCCGCGACCAAATTCGGATCTGATCGGGCGTGCTGAGCCGCATCACTGCTCGATGACCCCAATGGGCCAGCCGTTGCCCAAAATTGCCTAGGATGGTGTTTTCAGCACAGCAGTCCGCCAACCACCGCAGGGGCGATCGGGTTGCAGAGGTAAAGTGCATGACTCGGTTCTCCTGAAGAAACAAATCTCCTGGCCATCGTTGTGGAAGGCGGTAGCCAGGAGATTTGCTGTGCCTTCACCCTATCAAGGGTCGGCGGTTCGATCGACCGATGGCTTGCATGGGAGGTATGAATGAAATCGATGGATGTCTTGGTTGATCCTCCAAAGTGCCGGTATAGCATGGAGAGCAATTCGGCGAGCGCAATTCGGCTCCGGGTTCTGACGGCACTTTTCTCAATTTGCCGGATTTGGCCTGTCAAATTTAATCTGCTGAATTTGCTGAATTTGCCGAATAAGTTGCTGAATCTTTAGATCGCTTTCCAGTCGATTCAACATCGACTCAGCTATGGGCGAAATTGCTGCAAAACTCAAGTTGTCTCAACTACGAACCCTGGTGGCGATCGCCGATCGGGGAAATTTCAGCCAAGCCGCCCTGGATCTCGACATTTCCCAATCCGCCGTTAGCCACGCGATCGCCACCCTCGAAGACGAACTGGGGGCCATTTTGCTGAATCGCGGCCGCCACGGCGCAACCCTCACCGACACCGGGCGCGAAATTGCCGACAGTGCCCGCAAAATTTTGGAACTGCTCAACGACATTGAGCGCCAGGCCAAAAGCACCCGCGGCCTCGATTCGGGCCATGTGCGCGTGGCCTGTTTTCGCAGCGTGGCCACCCACTTGTTGCCTAAGGCGATCGAGCATTTGCGCCACCGCTACCCCGGCATCGCGATCGCCATTGATGAATACGACACCAGCCAGGACATTGAGGAAGAACTCCGCGCCGGCCGGGCAGATGTTGGTTTTGTCCTGTTGCCCGCAGGCAGTGAGTTTGAAACCTGGAACGTGATGATGGATGAATATTGGGCGATCGTCCCCAGCAGCGATCGATACGCCACGGAGGTGATTGCCTGGGAAGATTTATTTTCTCGCCCGCTGATTTTGCCGCCCCGGCGATTTTTGTGTGCGCAAATTGTGCTCGATCGCTTCGCCAAGCTGGGCCTGAACGTGGAACCCAGCTACGAAGTCCGGGAAGATTCCACCATCCTGAGCATGGTGGCCCAAGGATTGGGCGCAACGGTCATGGCCCGGCTGGCCGCCGAACCGATCCCAGCCCAGGTGCGGGCCTATCGGCTGCCCGTGCCCTTTCACCGACACATCGGTCTGGCCATCTTGGCCAATGCGCTGCATTTGCCGCCCGTGTTTGCGGTGCGTGATGCGCTGAAGGAAACGATCGCCCATTTAACGCTGCCGGGCCAACCCCGACCAGAACAGCCCTGGCCCAATCTCAAGCGATCGGGACGGCCTGCCTAATCGGTGTTCCATTAATACAGCCCGACACACCAGCCCAATACACCAGCCCAATACACCAAACCAATACACCAGACTAATAAAATAGCCCCCCGATCACACCAGGGCGATCGGGGGGCTATTTGTTGATGTTGCTAACCACCAGGTGGCCCTAACCCCAAGCTCAAGGATTCAGCTTGAAATTAAAAACCACTGGAGATTAAAAACTGATTGAAATTACTTGTTGGGCTGGGGAGTCAGGCGCAGGTAAGGCTTGATTTCCGTCACGCCCTTGGGGAATTTCTGGCGAGCTTCCTCGGTGGGGATCGAGGGAACCACCACGCAATCGCCGCCATCTGTCCAGTCAGCGGGCGTAGCCACACTGTAGTTATCGGTCAGTTGCAGCGAGTCAATCACGCGCAACAGCTCATCAAAGTTGCGGCCGGTGCTAGCGGGATAGGTGATCGTCAAACGCAGCTTTTTGTTGGGATCGATGATGAAGACCGATCGCACCGTCAGGGTGTTACCGGTGCTGGAATTGGGGTGAATCATCCCGTACAGTTCCGACACTTTCTTATCTTCGTCGGCCAGAATCGGGTAATTCAGCGTCGTGCTTTGGGTTTCTTCAATGTCGGCCGTCCAGCCATGGTGCGAATCCACGCTGTCAACGCTCAGGGCCAGCGCCTTCACATTGCGCTTGTCAAATTCACCCTTCAGTTGGGCAACGCGGCCCAGCTCGGTGGTGCACACGGGGGTATAGTCCGCCGGGTGCGAAAACAGCACCACCCAGCTATCACCAGCCCAAGTGTAGAAGTCGATCGAGCCGTGGGTGGAAGCCTGCGTGAAATTAGGGACGGTATCGCCAAGTCTGAGAGTCATGATTCTTCGTTGGTCAATGATTAATTGATTGACATCCTCCTCGCCCCAAAGGGTGAGGATTCCTCACCGCGCCTGAACCCAGCGAATCGGGCCGAGGTCGCTGAATGGGGTTGACGCTTCACAGGCCACCACTGGCGAACCAGTCTGACGCTGGCCTCCACGTCCGTTTAAAGTCTCGGACTGCCCGCCCGCGACGATGCATCAAACCAGTCAGGAGTGAATTTGCGGGCTGATGGGTCTGGGGGGCTAGAGGGGAGAGCGCCCGCAGATCATGATGCCACGAAACCCCAGTTTTCCGACCGGATTTTCGATCTTTTTCACCCAACAGGCCCGCCAGCGGAATTCCAGGCGACAAATGCGGTTGATTCGGCTTGGCAGTTCCGCTGTAGCTGGGGCTTGTACTGCTGGAAAAATTTAATGAAGCGCTTTAACGATTAGGCGTTCAGGTCATCCTAATCACGGCCCGGAGTAACGATCAGGCGTTCAGGTCATCCTAATCACGGCCCGGGATGCGAATCTTGCGATCTGGATGTTCAGAATAGCAGGACTCTGTAGCGAAATTATCAGTCTTCGTGAATCTGCAATCCTTCTGGGGACAAACCGTAAAGTTCCGCAATGATCCTGAAAGGTTCGTCATGCGGTCTTGCATCCTCAGCAATGCTGGATTGTCAGCAATGCTGGCTTGAACGATCGGCCATGCTTGCTTAAACCATCATTTCGGACAGGATGCTGAAATGCAGGCGAGGGAGAAGGTGCGCAGGGCGGAAATTTGGCTCATTTGGATTTCATGGCCCCCATCGAGTTCCAAATAGGTGACGGTGGCATCGCGGGCTTGGAGATCGTCGCGCACTTGCCAGGCGGCTTGGATTGGAACGACGAGATCTTGACGGCCGTGGGTCACCAGCACTTGGGGCCCCTGTTTGAGGGAGCTGACTTGCGGCAGGGTGTGAAAATAGCCACTGAGGGAAGCAACGCCGGCCAGGGGTAGCGCTAACCCCACGTCTAGGGCCATGGCTCCACCTTGGGAAAATCCACAAAGGATGGTTCGATCGAGCGGGATGCCCGATCGCTCCGTGGTGGCCAACAGCCAGTTTTGGAGCTGGTCTCGACTGGCCTGCAAGCCTGGATAATCGGACGATTCCAAGTCGTACCACATGCGCCCTTCATTGGAGTAGGGATAGGCCATGGGGGCTTGGGGAAATTCCATGTGCCAATCTGGCAAGTTCAGCAACGGAGCCAACGCGGCCACATCATTTGCATTTGCCCCCCAACCATGAAGCGCGACCAGCATTGCCGCTGGTGTGCGGTTCGCCTCGGGGGAAATCGCGATCGCCTCTAATAAAGCCACGCGACAACTCCTCGGTAGAATGAACCCGTTAAGCCTCAATCCTAACGGACTCTTCCATGACGCGGACAGCCCTGCTTAGTGTTTCTGACAAAACTGGTCTAATCGAACTGGCTCGCCAACTGGTGGAACGGTTCGGCTTTACCCTGGTCAGCAGCGGTGGCACGGCTAATGCCATCAAAGCCGCAGGACTCCCCGTGACCAAGGTTTCGGACTATACAGGCTTCCCGGAAATTTTGGGCGGCCGGGTCAAGACACTCCACCCGCGTGTGCATGGGGGAATTTTGGCCCGCACCGATTTGGAGGGCGATCGCGCTGATTTGGCTGCCAATGAGATCCCCGCAATCGACTTGGTGGTGGTGAATCTTTATCCCTTTGAGCAGACGATCGCCCGGGAAGGGGTGACGCTGCCGGAGGCGATCGAACAAATTGATATCGGTGGCCCCGCCATGATCCGCGCCGCTGCCAAAAACCACAGCCGCGTAACGGTGCTGTGCAACCCAGCTCAATACGATCGCTACTTACATGAGCTGAGCAGCAATGGCACACCATCCCTGGAATTCCGGTTGCAGTGCGCCCGCGAAGCCTTTTGGCACACCTCCACCTATGACAGCGCGATCGCCACTTACCTGAGCCAACAGGCCGACAATCCCGCCGATTTGGATCGACCCGCCTTGGCAACGCCAGTGGAATGGGCGATCGCGGGTAAGCGGGTGCAAAGCCTGCGCTATGGCGAAAATCCCCACCAAAGCGCCGCTTGGTATCGCAGCGGCTCCACCCCCAGCGGTTGGGCGGCTGCGGAACAACTCCAGGGCAAAGAACTGAGTTACAACAACTTGGTGGATCTGGAGTCGGCCCGGAGCCTGATTGCGGAATTTGTGGCCGCCGATGCTCCTCCGGCGGCGGCTATTCTGAAGCACAACAATCCCTGTGGTGTGGCCCTGGGATCGTCGGCTGATGCCCCCCTGCTTGAGGCCTATCGCAAGGCCCTGGAAGCGGATTCGGTGTCAGCATTTGGCGGCATCGTGGCCCTGAACCGCCCGATCGACGCAGAAACGGCCGCCGCGCTCACGGAAACCTTCCTGGAATGCATTGTGGCTCCTGGCTGTGATGAGGCAGCTCGCGCCTTGTTGCAGAAAAAACAAAACCTGCGAGTCTTGGTGCTGCCGGATCTGTTAGCGGGACCGGCGGCCACGGTGAAGACGATCGCGGGCGGCTTTTTGCTCCAGGCGGCCGACGACGAACCCAGCGACCCGAACACCTGGCGCGTGGTGACGGAAAAGCAACCAACGGCGGATCAGCTCGCGGAGTTGGCCTTTGCCTGGCGGGTGGTGAAGCATGTGAAGTCCAATGCGATCGTGGTGACCAGCAACCGATCGACCCTGGGGATCGGTGCGGGCCAAATGAATCGCGTGGGTTCCGTGGCGATCGCCCTCAACCAAGCGGGCGACCAAGCCCCGGGCGCTGTTTTGGCCAGCGATGGGTTCTTTCCCTTTGATGACTCGGTGCGGACGGCGGCGGCGGCGGGCATCGGGGCGATCGTCCAGCCCGGTGGCAGCGTGCGCGATGAAGACTCGATCAAGGCGGCCAATGAACTGGGTTTGGTGATGCTGATGACCGATCGCCGCCACTTCCTGCACTAACGGTTGTGCAGTTTGCTCTGAAGCCATCCCCACGTCCGGCCGATCGCTGACTGCACCGATCGCTGACTACATCATTGGAGGCAAGGGGCTTAAGCCCCTTGTCTAGCCATGGTTAGCGTTGATTGACGGGTTCAGGTTGGGGATATTTTGTCCCTACTAAGTTTGTCCCTACTGAGGCAGCGGGGCCACATTGTTATTAGCCGCAATCCGGTTCCGAAGCATGGTCACAGCCCGTGTGTATTGGGGATCGCTCTCGGTGGCCAACAGTCGCCCGCCATTGGAGAACAGATAATATTCCTGCTCATCCGATAGCTTGATTTCCACATCGGGGCTGATGCCGGTTTTGTTGATGTCCGTGCCAGCGGGGGTGTAGTAATGGGCGATCGTGACGGCTAAACCCGAACCATCACCCAAGCTATGCACCGATTGAACCAGGGCCTTGCCAAAGGTTTGGCTTCCCACCACGAGCGCCCGACGGTTATCCTTCAGCGCCCCGGTCAAAATTTCGCTGGCACTGGCGGAATTGCCATCCACCAACACCGCCAGCGGCAAGTTCGTGAGGGAAGTGCGGTTGGCCCGGGCGGCTTGGCTGTTTCCTGCGCGATCGGTCGTGCTGACAATGCTGCCGGCATCGAGCCACATGCGTGCAATCTCAATGCTGGCGTTCAAGAGACCGCCCGGATTGCCGCGCAGATCCAAGACAAACGCTTCGGCCTGCTTACCTTTCAAATCCTCGATCGCCCGCTCCATCTGTTCGGCCGCATGGGCGCTGAACTCATTGAGGCGGATATAGCCTACCCGAATGCCCGATTCCGTTTGCAGGCTCGATCGAACGATCGGCACTTCAATTCGGGCGCGGGTTAAGGACACCGAAAACGGCGCACCGCCCGCCCGCTGAATTTCCAGCTTCACCGCCGTGCCCGCCTGGCCCCGAATCAAGCTGGAAGCCTTGTCGGGAGACATGTCCTTGGTGGCTTGCCCATCGATCGACAGGATCAGATCTCCCGTCTTCAAACCGGCCCGAGCGGCCGGTGAGTTGGGCATTGGCTCCACCACTTGCAAGTGCTTCGTCTTGTCATCTACCCCCATCCGAATCCCAATCCCAGACAGCTCGCCGGCCGTTTGGTTGGTCAGCTCCTCAAACTGCTCAGGAGTCATGAAGCGCGTGTAGGGATCATTCAGCAGCTTAATCGCCTTGCGCAGGGCTTCGTAGGCTTCATCCCGCGACGTATATTGGCGGCTCAGGAGGTCTTGGCGGATGGCTTGCCAATCATTTTGGTTAAACTGCCCATCCACATATTCACGGTTGATGATTTGCCAAGCTTCATCCACGATTTGCTTGGGGCTGTCTTGGAATTGGCCGGGTTCCGGGGCGGGCGGCTCCCGGTCTTGGCTGAAGGCCGGCAAACTCAGGGCTGGATGAAGCAGGGCAACGCTGGCCGCCGCGATCGCCACCTTTACGCCCAGGCTCTTGGGCGATCGCCGCCAATCAAACCAATGACGCGAAACCGACGAGACAGCGGGCATAGATTTGGGATCAACCTGGGGCATACGGCCAACGTTTTTGAATGAAATCAAGGGAATGCAAAACTAGCACCCAACCAGCACCCAGCAATTTTGGGAGTTATGGCAGGATGGCTGATAGATGATTGCTATTCATCATAGAGCGCCGATCGGGAACCGTGGGTGACTCCAGACACCGATCGAATCGCCACATTCAATCCCGCATGGATCTCTAACGGGCAGTTGACCATGATTTGGAAACGTACTCAGCCCCCCGAATCGCCATCCCCCCAGGTTGCTCGATCGACCCCACCCCCTTCATCGTCCCTATCCAGTTCGCCCGGATCAACCACAACATCAACAACATCAACCGAAACATCAACCGCAGCCCTGAGCCGATCGCTCCGGCGGCTGCAATGGTTAGGCCACTTCACCAATGGGGCGATCGCCCTGATCGTGATCGGGGGAATCGTCCTTCTGCAACAAGCCACCATCAAACGCGCTCCCCAGGGATTGGAAGATCCCGTTTTGGCTCAGGATCGCACCCGCACACAATTGCAATTGGCGGCCCGAATGCCCAGCCTTGGGTTTGATAATTTGCTGGCCAATTGGGCGTTTTTAAGCTATTTGCAATATTTCGGAGACACGGAAGTTCGCCAGGCCACGGGCTACACGGCCAATGAAGATTACTTTGAGCTGATGACCCTGCGGGATCCCCGATTCACCACGCTGGCTCCTTTCATTTCGGCGGGTGTGGCGTACTATGCGGGCAAGCCGGAAAAATCCGTGGCCCTCATGACCCGCATGACCGATGTGCTGGATCCCAAGCACCAACCCGATGCCTTTTGGGTTTGGCGCTTCAAGGCGTTTGATCAATACCTGTTGCTGAATGACATTCCGGCCACCGTGGCTTCCCTGGAAATGGCGGGTCGCTGGGCAGCCATGACTTCAAAATATCGGCGGGTGGCTCCGTTTTTCCAAGAAACAGCGGACTTTTTGCGCCGAGATCCCAACACGTTGGCGGTGCGGTTTTACTCCTGGAATGAGGTGTATCAAGCGGCAGTCGATCGCCTAGTGATTCAGCGGGCTGAACAGGAATTGTTAGCCATGGGAGCCAAGCGGGGCCCACGGCTGCCCAATGGTCGATCGCAGTTTTTGCCGCCGCCCGGTGTCGCTGCGCGTTGAATCGAGTGTTAATCAGTTCATCGTTTCAGTCGCCTCAGTCATTAGATTCCCCTCAATCGCCCTATGCAGCCATTTCATCGAAAAATTGGGCTGATGACCGCTGGTCTGCTGGCCTTGGGGGGCCTGTGGTGGGGCGGACGGTTGATGGTGGCGGCTTCGGGCCCGCCGGAAGTGCTGTGGGTCTTGGGGGGCAGCATTCGGCGCGAAATGGCGGCGGTTCAGTGGGCGGCGGCCCATCCCCAACAGCGGGTGTTGATTTCCGGGGGTTCCAAGCCTCCCTGTGTCAAGGCGTTGTTCGATCGCGCTGGTGTGAAGGGCGATCGCGTTTGGCTGGAGCAATGCGCCCAGTCCACGTTTGGGAACTGCTATTGGAGTCTGCCGATCTTGCAGCGTTGGGGTGCAAAACGGGTGATTTTGATGACTTCCGGTTCCCACCAATGGCGAGCCGGGGCCATGGCTCGGCTCATTCTGGGCAGTCACGGTATTTGGGTCGATGTGGTGACCGTGCCGGAAACGGGTGTGCCTGCTAATCAAGAAAACCCGCTGAAAACCGTTTTGGATGTGGGACGTGCGGGCGCTTGGGCGATCGGCAGCCAGTGGAATAGTCCCCAATGCCAACAGGTGGGGCGTTTAGAGCAGGTGAATATGGCCGCTTGGTGTCAGCGAGCGTTTCGCTGTGAATATCAAGCGGGGCTATCTAAAATTTGTGCGCGATCGAGCCAGGGATTGCCCCAGCCCGATCGCGCACCTTCAGCGATTCCTCAATCACCATCAACCCGCTAGGGATCCGCACGGCTCAACAACCGATCGATTGAGGCTTGTTGAGGCTTGCTGAATCCAGCCGATCCCGATCCGAGATCGATCGGCTGGAGATTGACTTGAAATCGGCAGCTAGTTGGACTGCTGATTCAGGTAAGCGGCGATCGCCTCATTGATCAGCGCGGTGGCCGACTGTCCCCGATCGGCAGCCAGGGCCTGCACCGACTTGTACAGCTCATCGCGAATGCCAATGCGATGGCGGGGAGCGGCGCTGCCGTTGCTGGCTCGCTGGCTGTCCTTCTCCGCCTTGGCATCGATCGGGCGATAGGCCTGCATAAAGTGCCGCAGCGTATCAAACCCGACCCGATGGCAGAAATCGCCAAAGCTTTCGCCCGGTTCGCGCGATCGCTTGAAGTAAACCAAAATCGGTTCCAGGAACGATTCCAGATCCGTATCCTTCATCCGTTCCGTAAACGTTTGGGCCAAGCGGGTTTGGCTAGGAGAACCCCCGAGCCAGACTTGGTAGGCATTGGGCGCGCTGCCCACAAAACCCAACTCAGCCATGTAGGGCCGAGCACAACCGTTGGGGCAACCGGTCATCCGAATCACGAAGGATTCATCACCCAAGCCCAAGCGCTCCATCAGTGATCGAATGCGCTCCACAAAGCCCGGCAGGGCCCGCTCCGATTCGGTGATCGCCAAGCCGCAAGTGGGCATGGCCGGGCAAGCCATCGCCAGCCGCTCTAGGGGATCAATTTGCTCGATCGCCCAAACCCCGCAGTCGGTCAGGATTTTTTCAATGGCGGCTCGATCGCCCGGCTTAATGTCATAGAACAGCACATTTTGATGGGGAGTCAGCAGCATCGGCAACTGGAACCGTTCCACAATTTGCCGCAGAGCTGATCGCAGCTTGAAATCACCCTGGTCACGCACCCGCCCATTTTGGATCGACAGGCCCAAGAACAAATGGCCATCGCCCTGTTCGTGCCAGCCCAAGAAGTCCTCATAGCGCCAGGCGGGCAGGGGGCGCGCCGGTTCCAGCTTTTTGCCCAAGTAATCTTCCACATGGTCGCGGAACTTGGCCACCCCCCAATCATGCAGCAGGTACTTCATCCGGGAGTGACGACGATCGAAGCGATCGCCATAGTCCCGTTGCACCGCCACGATCGCCTTCACCAGGCCATAGACATCTGCCGCCGCCACAAAGCCAATTTCGTCGGCAATGCGGGCGAAGGTTTCTTCCTTGTTGTGGGTACGGCCCAAACCGCCACCGGCATAGACATTGAACCCTTCCAACTCCCCTTGCTCATTGGTGATCACCACCAAGCTCAAGTCCTGGGAAAACAGATCCACGGAGTTGTCTCCCGGAACCGTCACCGCGCATTTGAACTTGCGGGGCATGTAGGTTGCGCCATAGACCGGCTCTTCCGTGTCCAGGCGCATGGGCGTGGAGCCGTTGCTTTGGCGGGCCGCCTTCACGGCCGGGTCTTCTTCGGCGGAAATGGCCTTTTCCCCATCCAGCCAAATTTCGTAGTAGGCCCCCGTTTGCGGCGTGAGCAAGTCCGCAATGTTGTTGGCATAGGCCAGCGCCAGTTGATACTCGGGGCGGTTTTTGTAGGGCGCTGGTGGGGCCATCACGTTGCGGTTCAGGTCACCGCAAGCGCCGAGGGTTGACCCCATGCTGTTGACGATCGCGGCGATCGTGGCTTTCAGGTTCTTTTTCAGAATCCCGTGCAACTGAAAGCCCTGACGGGTTGTGGCGCGCAGGGTTTCGTTGCCATATTCACTGGCCAGGCGATCGAGCGTCAGGTATAGTTGCGGCGGGATGAACCCTCCCGGACTGCGGGTGCGCAACATCATCTGATAGGGCTTTTCCTGGCCCGGCTTTTGCAGGTCTCGATCGACCTGTTGATAGGAGCCGTGGAATTTCAGGATTTGAATCGCATCATTGGAAAAATAATTGGTGTCCAGCAACAGTTCCGACGCAACGGGTTCCCGGAGAAAGTTGCTTCGTTCTTTGAGTCCTTCAACTTTCGAGAGACGAGTTTCGGTGGGTGCAGCAACCGGCGAGCTAGCAGATTTGGCCATGAGTCCAGCAGTGGCAAATAAGGGGGGATTGAATGCCCCGTAAGTCGATCGAGATATCGGAGAATTGATACTCCATCCTACCATTGGCTCGGTAGGATCCACGATCCATCACTATTCACTGTAGGGCTTAGGCGGGTTGAGTTGCGCGGATGTTAACGGAAAAACTCAGTTGGGGTCTGTCGATCGCGCTGAAACTCCTGCCAACACCAGTTCACAAACCCAAAGTAACGATCGCGAAACACATCGGGACTGAAGGACTGGGCATGGCGGTGAATCGCCTCAGCACTCAGGCGCGATCGATAGTCTTCAAAGGCCGTCACCGCCGCCGCGATCGCCTCGCTGGTTTGTTGCTCAAACAGCAACCCCGTGCCCGTTTTGGGATCCTGGCGACAGTCACGCACCGTTTCGCCGGTTCCCCCCTGGGCAAAGGCAATTACGGGCGTGCCGCAGGCCTGGGCTTCCACGGGCGCAATCCCAAAATCCTCAAACGCCGCATAGACAAAGGCCCGGGCCTGGGCCATGGCTTGGGCCACCACTGCGTCCGGCTGCTCGCCCAACAGTTGCACGTTGGACTGAGCCTGTTCGCGCAAGGATTCCAGCATCGGCCCGCCCCCAATCACCATCAGGGGCAATCCCAGTTGATTGAACGCCTCCACAATCAAGTCCACCCGCTTGTAGGGCACTAGCCTGGTAACGCAGAGGTAATAGTCATCCTTGGTGGTTTGCAGGGGGAATCGATCAACCTGTACCGGCGGGTAAATCACCTCCGCCCGCCGTCGATAGCAGCGCCAAATTCGATTGGCCGTGGTGCGGGAGTTGGCCGCAAAAAAATCAACCCGATTCGCCGCCAGCACATCCCACAACCGCAACCGATGCAGCAAATAGCGGGTGAGCCAGCCGATTGGGCCACGACCCGATCGACTGCCCGCCAAATAATCATGGGTCAAGTCCCAGGCATAGCGCATGGGCGCATGGCAATAGCAAACATGCAACTGATGGGCCGCCACCAGCGCCCCCTTCGCCACCGCATGGGAAGAGGACAGAATGATGTCATAGGCTCGCAGGTCTAATTGCTCGATCGCCAAGGGCCAAAGGGGCAAATAGCGCTGCACTCCACGAATGGCTCCCGGAAAGCGCTGCAAAAAGGTATGGCCGATCGCTCGGCCATACAAGTAACTTTCAGAATTGCTAGACTCGAAATCGATCAGCGCGTGCAAAGCCACCGGTTCCGGCAACCAGCGATCGAGCTGGGTCACCATTTCCCGCACCACCAACTCAGACCCCCCCGTGGCCAGCGGAGTTAACCATTCATGCACCAGGGCATAGCGGCGATCGCATGGAATCATGGGGTGATGCATCCTGACAGGGGCTGAGTTGATGGGTTGACGGGGCGGGAATCATGCCCGTTGCTGCCTAGGGGCGCTGGCTTTGGTTGAATGGATCACACCGATCGAACGCCGCTCAAGAGCCGATCAAATGCCGATACACTGATCGATCGAGCCTTGGCCCCGTGACGCGAAGCCCCGCAACAGGCGATCGCGTCAACGCCCACTCAAGGGCGCTGGGGCGGTGCTGGCCAGTGAAAAGCAGTACCAGACAGCGTTAAACGGCGCAAAATGGCCCCAACATCCGCACCTCCGGCTCCAGAAGCACATCCCAACGGCTGTACACCTCATTTCGGACACAATCAATCAGATTAAAAATGTCCGCAGCTGTGGCGTTATCGCGGTTCAAGATGAAGTTCGCGTGCATTTGGGCCACTTCCGCGCCCCCAATGCGATGCCCCTTCAAGCCCGACTGCTCAATCAGCCAGCCGGCCTTGCGGGGTTCCGGATTGCGGAACACGCTGCCGCAACTGGGCAGATGGTAGGGCTGGGTAGCGTGGCGGCGCTCCAGGTGCTCGCGAGTTTGGGCTTGCAGGGCTAGGGAGTCGTGGCCGGGCTGGAGTTGGAAGGTGGCTTCCGTGACCAGTTGGCTGTCTCCTTGCAGGCTGGAAGTGCGATAGCTGTAGCCCAAATCCGCTGCCGATCGGTGTTGGATTTGACCCGTTTGGGGAGCCAAAACGGTGGCTTGCAACAACACGTCACGAATTTCGCTGCCATGGGCCCCAGCGTTCATGACAATGCTGCCGCCGATGCTACCAGGAATGCCCACCGACCATTCCAGACCGCCCCAGCCCAGATAGGCCGCTTTCCAGGCCAAGGCGGCCATGGATACGCCAGCGCCGGCTGTGATCCTGGCGTTTTCTCGATCGATCTGGATCCGCCGTAGATAGCGTGTGCCAATGGTTAAACCCGAAATGCCCCGATCGCTGATCAAAAGGTTGGATCCCGCCCCCAAAAGGGTCACGGGAACACTATTGCGATCGGCCCACTCAAAGCACTCGTATAAATCATCAAGGGTTTTGGGAGCGGCATACCATTCGGCTGGCCCCCCAACCCGAAAAGAGGTAAACCGCGCTAGGGAGACATTGGACTGAATCAGGCTACCCGTCTTTGTGGCGGGTGAGTGCAGTTGAGTCACCATAGGTTCAAAATTGCAACAAACAGATTGCGACAAGGGATTGCAACAAACGAATTGCGAATTGCGATTAGAAACTGCAACTAGGGAGGATGCAGTGAACTGGTGCAAGGAAGCCGAGAGGCGGAACCGAACCAGAGCACTAGGAGCTGCAACCAAGACCCGCAACCCAGATCCAAAATCGAAATCCAGAATCAAGATCCAAAATCAAGCTCCAGAATCGAAATTCAAAATCAAGCTCCAGAGCCTAGATGAGCCTAGATATAGAGAACTGGAATGCGATGGAGCGCATCCAAACTCTAAAGGTCGATTCAAAACGGTTCAGTCAGCGAAGTAGCAACAGCACCCGATCGGGCAATGCACCCGCAGATTAGAGAGCGCTACTGGTTTTGCAATCATCTGTGGCCCGATCGGCCCGAGCTGCCAAATCCTTCAGCACCGAAGGCACGATTTGATTGAGATTCCCCGCACCCAAAAAGAGGGCCAGGTCACCCGGTTGGAGAGCCGCAGACAGAAATTGGTGTGTGTTGTCGAGCGAGCCGCAATAGGACACTTCGGGATGGTAGGCCGCCACCCGATCGGCCAAGGTTTGGCCGCTGAGTCCTGGAACCTGTTTCTCACCAGCGGCATAAATATCCGCAATGGCCACTAAATCTGCATCCTGAAATGATTGGGCAAACTCCTCAAGAAAGGTTTGGGTGCGACTGTAGCGGTGGGGCTGAAAAATTGCCACTACTCGCGATTGCCCTGCTTGGGCGCTCAACCGTTGGCGAGCCGCGGCCAAGGTGGCGCGAATTTCGCTCGGATGGTGTGCGTAGTCGTCATACAGGGCGATTCCCCCCTCGGTGCCCCGATGCTCGAAGCGACGCTGGGCCCCCTGAAAGCCCGCCAATCCTTCGGCAATTTGGGCAAAGTCCAACCCCAAGTCCCGACCCACGGCCACGGCAGCCAGGGCATTGCTGAGATTGTGCTGGCCCATCAGTTGCAGTTGGATTTCCCCGAGCACCTCCCCACGTTCTAGCACTGTGGCTGTCACACCCTGGGCCGTATATTGGGGGTTCAGCACGGTGTAATCGGCCACGCGATCGGGATCAAGGCTGTAGGAAATATCGGGTTTGAGGCGATCGCGCAGCGTGGGACAGTCCAAACACCCCACCCAGCGTTGGCAATTGTGGGTAAACTGCTCAAAGATTTCGACCACCCCATCAAGCGACTGGTAATGATCGGGGTGGTCGAGTTCAATGTTGGTGATAACGCCGAGTTCCGCAGAAAGCTTAATCAGTGAGCCATCGGACTCATCCGCCTCCGCCACCAGGTAAGGGCCCTGGCCTAAGCGCGCATTGCCCTCCCAAGCGCCCACCTCGCCGCCCACAATGATGGTGGGATCAATGCCTGCCTGGAGCAGCATGTAACCAATCAGGCTGCTGGTGGTGGTTTTGCCGTGGGTTCCGGCAACGGCGATCCCCCGCGATCGGCTGATCAACGCCGCCAGCAGGTCTGAACGATGCAAAATTGGACAACCCAGCTCCACAGCCGCTTGATATTCCGGGTTTTCTGCCTGAATCGCCGTTGAACAGACAACCTGCGGCAGGGCTTGCGGTGCGGTGGAGTGCGCTTCGGTCTCGGGAACCGTGGCTAGGGCCGTTGCCGCCAGGGGAACATCCGAGGCCAGCGCGGGAGGAGTTGCAAAAGGCACACCAGAACGAAAGGCATCGAAGTTCGTTGCGGATTGTTGCCAAAAAATCTGAGCACCTAGTTGTTCCAGGCGTTGGGTAATATGGCTCGATCGCGCGTCCGATCCAGAAACGGGGATCTTCTGCTTGACCAGAATATACGCGAGAGCCGACATGCCGATGCCACCGATGCCAATAAAGTGGAAAGGCCTTCCGCTAAAATCCACAAGATTCGGCATTGCCGCTCCTCAAAACACCACACCAACAATCACGCCATATCATATCAGCAACGGTCAAATTGCCGCAGAGAAGCGTTGATCCTCCTGAAACCAGCCTGGGCTGTGGGTTTCGGCGAACGATTGCGGCCTGAAATCTGACGAATTTCTTGCGAATTTAACCCATTTTGATGGGGAACAGCCCAATTGGCCCGATCGACCCAGAAGGGTGTTTGAGGGGTCTCAGCCAAGCCTCCAGCAGACCTCCAGCAGACCTTAACCAAGCCCAAACCCAGTGTTTTGCGATCGCCCCACCGAGTCTCATTCCCAGTGGCCATCACTCACTTCGAGGTCAAACAGCAACCAGCGATCATGATCCCCGCAAAAATTCTGCAAAATCCGTTGCGATTAGTTTGGGATTGGGCCGGGATCGATGGTTAAATGTGGGCACATTGCTGGCATGATGGCTTGGCACTTGTCAGGCGATCGCTTGGGGCAGCTTTTCGTGTGCTCGCCCTCTGTTTTGGGGGGATCGATCGACCCGATCAACCCCGCCTCAGTTCCCAGAATCAGATCGTGCAGTTAGCCTGTAACATATGATTTTGGGTACAATCAACGCCTTCAAGTCGCGGGCGGGCAGTCCGAGACTCGAAACAGACGCAGAGGTCAGCGCCAGCCTGGTTCGCCAGCGTGCCGCCGACGAAGCGTCAACCCGTGGTCTAGTTGAGCAACTTCAGTGGTTGCTGAATTAGGGCTGGCAATCCCGCTCCGAAAACGTGGGAAAAACGTCAACTATTTCCTTAATACACCCTAAAGCACGCGAGGGCATAGCATAGTGATTAGAGTCGCCATTAACGGTTTTGGCCGAATCGGTCGTAACTTCTTAAGATGCTGGTTGACCCGCCAAGATAGCCAGCTCGAACTGGTGGGCATTAACGATACGTCCGACCCCAAGACGAATGCTCATCTGCTCAAGTACGACACGATGCTCGGCAAGCTAAATGCCGACATTCAGGCTGACGAAAATTCCATTACCGTCAACGGCAAAACGATCAAATGCGTGTCTGATCGGGATCCGCTCAAGTTGCCCTGGGCCGAGTGGGGCATTGACCTGATCATTGAATCGACAGGCGTATTTGTTAGCGAAGAAGGCGCTTCTAAGCACATCCAAGCCGGTGCTAAGAAAGTCCTGATCACCGCTCCGGGCAAGGGTGACGGTGTTGGCACGTTCGTGATGGGCGTGAACGACAGCGACTACGACCACGACAAATTCAACATCGTTAGTAACGCGAGCTGCACCACCAACTGCTTGGCTCCCGTGGTGAAGGTGTTGCATGAGAACTTTGGCATCATCAAAGGCACCATGACCACCACCCACAGCTACACTGGCGACCAACGGTTGCTGGATGCCAGCCACCGGGATGTGCGTCGGGCCCGTGCTGCGGCCATGAACATTGTGCCCACCTCCACGGGTGCTGCCAAGGCTGTGGCCCTGGTGTTGCCGGAAATGAAGGGCAAACTGAACGGGATCGCCATGCGCGTGCCGACCCCGAACGTTTCGGTGGTGGACTTTGTGGCCCAAGTGGAAAAGAGCACGATCGCCGAGCAGGTGAACGAAGTGCTGAAGGCCGCTGCTGAAAACGGCCTGAAGGGCATTTTGGAATACAGCGATCTGCCGTTGGTTTCCTCGGACTACAAGGGAACCGATGCTTCCTCGATCGTGGATGCTAGCCTGACCTTGGTGCTGGGCGGCGACATGGTGAAGGTCATCGCTTGGTATGACAACGAGTGGGGCTACAGCCAGCGCGTTGTGGACTTGGCGGAACTGGTTGCCCGCAAGTGGAAGTAGTTTCCAAAGGCTTCAGCTAGCTACTCGATCTTGCAATGTTCTGTAGCTAGTCTTCGCTAGTAGTTTTTTGAATCATGCGGGAGGCAGGATGTTATATTCTGCCTCCCTTTTTTGATTGTTGATGAATCTATTTTGGGGTCTTGACTTAGAAGAGGTCTGAAAAGCATTTTTTGGCACAGATCAAGCAATAATCATCATTTAGCCCAAAACCCTAGATCTGCCGTTAGTGGATCGTGGGGAGCAAGATGCTCAAGCTCCTTGTTACGACGACTGGGGCACGGAACCTAAGCCCCTTGTCTTCGCTGGCTTGCAAGATCTGAAAGGTTAGCCATTTAGGCTTTTCAGAGATCCTCTAAAATGTCACGACTTAGCCTGAAGAATACCCAGCAAAATGGCGATCAGGTCGTCTAGATTGCCAGGAATTGTATAGGCATTCAGGTCTTTATAAATCGCTTGGCTAGCGCGATCGAGTTGGCCAAAAACCCAAACATTCCCGATCGTCACGGCTCCGTATAACCAGGGTTGGCCAGGGGCGATCGCCCGATCTAAGGCAATTAATTCAACGGCTAATTGGTTAAAACCGCGCTCTAAATCGCCCTTTTTCGCTTCAATAATCAGCATTTGATCCGCTGCCTTGAGGCAATAGTCTACAGTTCCACTGAGGTTTTCACCACCATTGAGGCTATATTCCACTTCAATTTCGATCGGGGCGTAGTCGAGTAATTCCAACAACAGGGGTGCAATATAAAATTCTCGTTTGGCCGTTTCCGAAGTCAACGAAATGAAGGGCAGTTTTTGGGTGTAGGTGGCACGGAGGCGAGATTGCTCCGTCAGGCTTACGCCATCACTCGGCCGGAGGGTTTGCGTCGCAGCCGCACCGCTGGATTGCTGCCAGCGGGGGAGATTGAGGGGCTGAAGATGGTAGGAACAACCAAAATATTCAACCAGCTCGCGGGTAGAAATATTGAGGTCGAAGTAGTCGGAAAAGGTATATCGACGATCGGGGTTTAAGAGGGGGGCTAGGCGATTGGGCATGGTGTTTTGGCAACCAAGTTAGGAGTGATCCAATAGCCCGATCGTCGCACGACCGACGAAGGACAATTACTGTTCAACCATTGAGGTCTCATTGGATTGGGGTTGGGGAATATTCAGCAAGGGCAACCGATCGCCCCGAAAGATTTCTTCCGCTAATTCTCCTAATTCTGCCGTTGCCGTTGCCAACATCCGAATCCCCACAAAACCAGTCAAAACGGGCAAGACGGCCATACTCAACATCCATTCCGGTGTCGGTAAACAACGGCTCAGGGCCTGGCTGCTCCAAGTGGGGCGATCGGGCGTTGGTTGAGAACCGGGGGAATTGGGATTGGTTGCAGGCATAGGACAATATCTCTGAGTTATCTCTGAGTTCAAATCAACCGTCAGACAAGCCAGAAACGCTGAAAATCGAGCAATTTCCAACGAAAGCGCTAGGGCGTGACCCGTTCATACACCAGCCATCGCAGAGAAACTGGGGGCCGTTGTTGATCCCCCAAGGGGAAGAGTCGATCGCCCGTGGCCCAGGGATCCAACCACTCTCGGGCCGCCAAGGCTTCCGGGGGCAAGTGTTCCCGCTCATAGGCCAAGGCCGGCTCATCGGACACCACCCGTAGGGGCAACGAGGCGATCGCCCGGGTTAGCTCCGTTGGCTGCAACAGAAAACTATCAGTCACGTAGGATAGTTGCCGCGCCAGCGGCGTGGGGTCATAGCCATCGGTGGTGACAAAGCAGTCCATCACAATTTTCCCGCCGGGCCGCAACGCCGGAGTCAGCTTGGCCAACAGATGCGCCAGTTGGGCCGGATCGCTGAAATATTGCACCACACCGGTCAGAACAATCAGACCGTAGCGATCGGGCTTGGGGGTAAAGGCAGGATCACGAATATCTTGCTCAATCAGGTCGATCGCCACACCCGCATCCTTAGCCAGTTGGCGAATGGTGTCGAGCATTTCGGGGGTGAACTCGATCGCATCCACCAGGTGGCCTTGTTGGGCCAGGGCGATCGCGTTGCGCCCCGTCCCGGCTCCCACATCCAACACCGGAATTGTGGCGGCGGGGGCTTGGGCCCTGAGGGCCGCCGCCAAATCCAACACCTTGGCATCGGGATAGCGATCACTATCCTTAGGCGGGCGGTATTGCAAAAACAATTTGGCGCGATCGCTGTAGGAGATGGCCACCGGTCGAATGTCCCAAACCAGACCCCGATGGGGAGGCGGAGCTGGCGAATAGCGCACCAGCAATTGCGAATAGGGAGAAGCCGCAAACCCCTCCTCTACGTTTTGGGTCACCGTGGCTCGCACCCGCGCCATTTCCTCCGGCGAAAAGGGATAGCCCAGCACGGCGGCCAACATCTCCAGCCGCCGCACATGCAAATCGATCATCCCCGGCACACAAAGCAGGGCCAGCTCCCCACGGGAGGCTTCCCAGGCGTGGGCCCCTTGCAGCAGGGCGCGATCGAGCCGATCGGGATCCGTAACCACAGTCGGCTCGATCGGCCCTTCAGGAGCGCTGGTTTCTGCCGAATTCGGGAGCAAGGGTGAGTTAGGAGATGAATCAATCACGCAGCCAGATTCCAAAAATTGTGCAAACGCAACCCGTCGGTTCCCAAGGTGTCCTGATTTTCCCAACCAGATCAACAGAACTCGGCTGAATTGGGTTGCCGTAGCTGTTGAGGAACCTCGGTTGATTGCGATTGTACTGTTGATCAACCCTTGTCAGGAAAGCTGATGGGGCAATCTTTTGGCGCAATCTTGGGGGAGCGATCGGGCCAGGGCAACCGGAAAGCAATTGGCTTGCGATCGCGATCGCACCACTCACCCCCACTCGATCGCATCTCGCCTAGGGCAATTTCACAACTGGCTACGGATGGCGATCGCCGCAAAACCATCTGAAAACCACGATTCTTTAGACGAACCAGTCGCGACAATTGCTAACCCCGATGCACATGGGGTGAATTTCGCGGCTCGGTGAAATGATTTTTGGTTGCATCACACAGGTTGGAGTTGTCGTCATGACTGAAGTTCGCATGGGTAAACGCATTCAGTACACTTTGACTGAAGTGGAGCGAGAAATTTTAGCCCTGGTGCAAATGCTGGCCCACAACTCCACCGCCATCAGCTCCGCCACCATTTCCGCCTGCTCTCGATACACACGCCCGGAAGTGGAACAGGCCCTGTCTAGCTTGATGGCCGCTGGCTTGATTTGTCAGCGTTAGGGATTGGGGGTTCACGGGCCTTGATTGGGCCCTGTTATTGAACCTCGGTTATTTTGCTGCCAATCTTTTTTCCCTGTGCTTCTAACCTTATTTTTGACAAATCAATCATCACGAATCATGTATCACATTGCCCATTGTTTACCAATTTGAAGCTGCAACTTTTTGGCAATGAGTTTGAGAATGCAGACTTTAATTCATGGAGATTAATTGGAGCTTACTTTCAGAGCCAATGGAGATCATTTCTCGAAAATACAGCCTTTATCCAGCATGACCGGTACACCATGCCACAGATGCTATAAAGCAATTATTAGGTGGGCATTGCCCACCCTACAGATAGCTTTCAGGGCAAGTGAAGATCACTCCCTAAAATAATGTTCAACAAAAACAAGGGGCTTAAGCCCCTTGTCTCTACAGCTTGGGATCACTTCAAAATAATCGCCAGGCTGATCCCCTTCATTCGTTCTCTAAACTGCCTTTGAGAAACCGTTATAGGTCTGGGCACGCAGATAGCGATCGAACACAGAAGCAATATTGCGCACCAACAGGCGACCGATCGGGGTGATAGTGATCCGGTTGGGCATCAGGGTTAACAGGCCATCGGCTTCCAGATTCCGTAAATCCAAATATTCCTGCGGAAAATGGGCTTCCAAACTGTGCTTAAAGGACAGCCCATATTTTTGGGCCAGTGCATCCCGATCGACCTGGAATTGACACATCAGTTCCATGATGATTGAACGCCGCAAAATATCATCAGCATCTAAGGTCACCCCACGCTCGATCGGGAGCGTTTGATAGTCAATAGCTCGGTAATAATCCCGCAGACGCTTTTGATTTTGGGTATAAACATCATTCAGCATCCCAATCGAAGTCATGCCAAACCCAATCAGATCAGAATCGGGCTGTGTTGTATAGCCTTGGAAGTTGCGGTGAAGCTGTCCCTGGTGCTGGGCGATCGCCAATTCATCATCGGGTTTTGCAAAGTGATCCATGCCAATGAAGGTGTAGCCCGCTTCCGTGAGGGTGGCGATCGTCATCTGCAAAATGTCTAGTTTTTCTTCCGCCGATGGCAATGCATCGTAGGGAATCCGCCGCTGAATTGGTTTCATCCAAGGCACATAGGCAAAGTTAAACACTGCAATTCGATCGGGATTCAGGGCTAGGGTTTTATGCAGCGTTTCTCGGAAGGTGTTGAGATCCTGGAAAGGCAACCCATAGATCAAATCGACATTGATGCTTTCAAACTCAGCCGCCCGCATCCAATCCATCGCTTGGAAGAGCATTTCTTCTGGCTGGATGCGATTAATGGCTTCTTGAACAACAGGATTGAAGTCTTGAATGCCAAAGCTAATGCGATTGAAGCCGAGCGATCGCAAGGCCGAAACATAGCTTTCCGTGAGCGGTCGCGGATTCACCTCGATCGACAGTTCTGCATCGTCAGTGAATTGAAAATGTTGGTGCAGAATTTTCCAAAGATGCTGCACCTGCTCGATCGATAAATAATTCGGAGTGCCGCCTCCCCAATGCATCTGATTGACCAATCGGTCATCTGATAAATACCTTGAAACCTGTTCAATGTGACGTTGCAGATAATCCAAATAGGTTTCTGTGACGGCCTTGTGTTGAGTAATGACCGTGTTGCAACCACAAAAATAGCAAGCCGACTCGCAAAAGGGGATGTGGCAATATAAGGAAAGGGGCGTTTTGCGATCGTTGCCACGCTGAATGGATTGGATCCAGTCCTGTTCTGGAAACTGAGTCGAAAGTTCTGTGGCTGGCGGATAGCTGGTATAGCGAGGTAAAGAGCAATTATATTTTTGAATCAAATCTGCATCAAAGGCCAAATTTAAAGCTTGATCTAAAACTTGCATGGGTGAAATTCCTGGCGGGATTCAAAAACACCAAAAGGCAAAATGCGAACAGACAAAGAAAGCAGCGATCGCCCAGAAAATCAATAAATTAATTCACCGAGCGATCTCCCGAGCAATGGTTGTTGCGGGATGGACAGTTGATTGGCTGAGAATTCACCAGATTCACCAGCAATTGCGAGTGAACGGCAGATGAATGACGAATATGGCGGGCGATCGCTAACTCACACTCACCAATTCGGTGCTGCCCTTGCGAGATTGCAAAACCACTTCTTCAAAAATCGCGGGATTCACGGCCGCTTGAATCATCGGTTCCAAACTTTCTACCAACTGGCGATTCAAACTAAAGGCGAGGTTCGCCTCTTCAACGATGCCCACCACTTGTGATTCATTCAAGGGCAGTGTGTTCAAGAGATCCCGATAGCGCATCTTGAAATCTCGTTTGGCTTCGGGCGTTGGCAATGAGTCAAATTCATGCAAACGGGTTCCCTGATCGGCTGGCAAATTCAAAGCTGATCGGGCGATCGTTCGCAGACCTTGACCGCCGGACAAATCACCCAAATAGCGCACATAGGCATGGGCGATTAACCGTTCTGGCTGCTCTGAAGCCGCCCAATGAATTCGCATCAAATAGTTGAGCGTGACTGGGCTAGGGGTAATTTGGGTTGGCCAATCTTCCCCGTAATAAAAGGCAAGATCGCGGGCGAGTTGATCCCGCCGTAGCAACTCTGGAAAGTAGATTTGTCCAACGATCGGGTGATTTTTCAGGCGATCGAGTTCCGTTTCCAGGGCATCATAAACCCAATACAAATTCGCCAAAAGTTTCTGGAAAGCCTCGCGCACCACAATGCCCTTCAGAAAGCACTTCATGTAGGCCGTGTTCTCGGCGCTGGTGTGGGATTGCTGGGTTCCCTCCCGCAGGCGTGCGGCGAGCTGGTGTCCGGGGGCGAGGGGTTGGGTACTGTGGCTCAGGTCGTGGCTCATGGTGGCCCGCTCCTAGGCTGCGTAAAATTCTGTTAACGATAAATAACCATATAGCGATTAAATGATTCAATAGTAGGAAATTCTCATAACTTAACAAACCAGCCCCCGGCAGGCGGTCATCCCCAACGATCCGGCTCATCCAGTCCCGCCAGCAAGCCCAATTCCTGCCCTGTCCCATGGCTCAGTGCTGACGGTTGGGGTTTTCCGAACGCTAGCGCAGGCGCAAGTTGAGTTTTTGTTTAGTCTTCGTTCCGTTTTGGTCTAGTCCTTAATTTCTGATCTTTGATCTTTGACCATGGTTGATTCATTGGCAAAACCCGCGATCGCCAAGCAGGTCGCAATTCAAGAAAATCTCCTGACACCGCGCTTTTACACCACAAATTTTGAGGTGGCGGCGGGCCTGGACTTGTCAGCCCAAGCCACGGAACTGGAAGCGATGTTGGCGGAAATGCGCGCGGACTATAATCGCGACCACTTTGTGCGCGATCAATCGTTTAATCAGTCCTGGGATCATATTACGGGCGAGGCTCGGCAAGCGTTTATTGATTACCTGGAGCGATCGTGCGTTTCTGAATTTTCGGGGTTTTTGCTCTTTAAGGAACTGTCGCGTCGGGTGAAGCAACGCAGCCCTTTGTTGGCAGAAATGTTCCAATTGATGGCGCGGGATGAGGCTCGCCATGCGGGATTTTTGAACAAGGCCATGGGCGATTTTGGGCGTACTCTGGATTTGGGACATTTAACCAAGAATCGTCAGTACACCTTCTTCCCGATCGAGTGGGTGATTTACACGGTTTATTTGTCTGAAAAAATTGGCTATTGGCGCTACATTCTGATTCATCGTCACCTGGCCGCCCATCCCGAAAATCAGTTTTATCCCCTGTTCAAATACTTTGAACCTTGGTGTCAGGATGAAAATCGCCATGGCGATATTTTCAAGGCCCTCCTGCGATCGCAGCCCGGCCTGTGGCAAACCTGGCAATCGCGTCTCTGGAGCCGTTTTTTCCTGCTGACGGTGTTTGCAACCCACACCTTAACGGTTCATGAGCGCGCGAATTTCTATCACACCCTTGGCATCAATCCCACGGACTTTGATGCGGAAGTGATTCGCAAAACCAACGAAACGGCGGCGCGGGCTTTCCCGTCTGTTTTAAATGTGGATCATCCAGAATTTCTCGATCGACTCCATCAATGTTCTGATCTGAATCAGCAGATGAGCGCGATCGAGAAATCACCACAGCCCAAGTGGTTGAAATCCCTGAAGAAGCTCCCGATTCAGGTGCAAATTTTTGGGCATTTGCTGCGTCTGTTCCTGTTGCCAGGGGTGGATGCGGAAGCGCTACGGGGAACCGTTCGCTAACTGAGGTGCTAGCTGAGTTGGTAACTAGGTTGTTAACTCAGTGACCCAGGCTGAATTGTCTGTAATTGAGTGCTTTCCTCGTCCGGTGACGCGATCGACTCTGATGCTTGATGGTTAGTTCTAAATTTAGTTCTAAAGCATGAAGCATGAGGGCGATCGTTAACTGGTCAAGTTCTCTAAATCTTTGGTGGAATTTTGGTGGTTGAGGGGCTTCGGCCCCTTTTTTTATGGAAGAATTTGAAATTTCCGCACGAGAATAGTAAATAAAACAATCAATTTAGGGCGCACATCGGTGCGCCCCTACCTTAGATTTGTTGGGTTAGCGTGCTTGAGTTCCTGTCAATTGGGACTGATTGCCCAAGCACAATCCCAGTTGCCTAGGCCGTGACAGCCGATCGATTGCGGCGGGCATCTTGCATCGATCGCACGAATTTTTCAAACAGATAATCGGCATCGTGGGGGCCGGGGCTGGCTTCTGGGTGATATTGCACCGAAAACAGCGGCAGTTGGCGGTGGCGCAACCCCGCGATCGTTCGATCGTTCAGGTTCAAATGCGTCACTTCCACCTCTCCTTCCGTCAGGGAACCGTCAGAAATGGCGAAACTGTGGTTTTGGCTGGTGATTTCCACCTGTTGCCCCGCAAAGCCAGCCGGCTGGTTCAGGCCGCGGTGGCCAAACTTGAGCTTGAAGGTTTCGGCTCCCAGGGCCAAGCCCAAAATTTGGTGACCCATGCAAATGCCAAACATGGGCTTGTTGGCATTCACCAGTTGTTGCACGGTTTCAATGCCCTCGGTGACAGCGGACGGATCGCCGGGGCCGTTCGAGAGGAAAATCCCATCGGGATTGAATCCCAAGATGGTGTCGATCGGGGTGCTGGCGGGCACAACAATGATGCGGCAGCCAAAACTCGCCAACCGGCGCAGAATATTCCGCTTCACGCCAAAGTCCAGCGCCACCACCGTCAACGGCTGATCGCCCGTGGTGGCCTTGGCCGCCTCCGTCGCCGGGTTAAATTCCCATTCCGGTTGGGTTCCTTCCGTCCACTCGTAAATTTCTGCCGTGGTGACTTCCTTCACCAGGTTCAAGCCCGCCATGCTCGGGGTTTGTTGCACCAACCGCAGCAAATCTGCCGGATCCAAGATTTCTGTGGAAATTGCTCCGTTCATGGCCCCCACGGCCCGAATTTTGCGGACGATCGCCCGAGTATCAACCCCGTAGATGCCTGGAATATCATGGCGGCCCATGTAGTCGGGCAGGGCCTCGGTCGATCGCCAGTTGCTCGGCCGGCGAGACACGTTGCGGGCGATCGCCCCGCACACATAGGGGCGATCGGACTCTTCATCTTCCGGGTTGATGCCAACGTTGCCCAACTCCGGATAGGTGAACAGCACAATCTGGCCGCAATAGCTCGGATCGGTCAGCACCTCCTGATAGCCAGTCATGCCGGTGTTAAAAACGACTTCGCCAACGGTTGTGCCGGTGGCTCCGAAGCTGCGACCCAAATAGGCGCTGCCATCGGCCAAGACTAAAAGCGCTGGGCGATCGGAAGTTGAAGACATGGTGAGCAATGCCTGTGCAGCAGTCGATGAAGTGAGCATAAAATCAAGTCTATATGGAATCATTTCTGGCCCGCGAGTGCTATCAAATTCGACAGTTTTCTATAGGATTTTGGGAAACCTAGGAAAAAACATTGGGGCAAGGTCGGTTTCAGGGGTTGTCGCCTGTTCGATCAATTTCGATCGATCAAGATGCCAAGGGCTGATTTTCCCGACCCACCCCCCAAATAAGGGGCTTCTTTACAGTCAACGTTGCAGTTAACCTTCAAGCCAAAAATCAAAGCCATGTGGAAGCAACTGTGGGCAACCTGGATTGGGCTAGGGGCGATCGCCCTGGCCGGTTGTGAGGCGCTGCCCCTTGGCTCTGCCCCCGCCCCCGCGCCCGTCGAAACCAACGAAAGCGCCCCCGTCCCGATCGCCGCCAAGCCCCAAGCCCCCACCGCGCCCACCCCGGCGATCGACGGAGCCGCCACCTTCCAAAAAGCCCTGGACTTGGGCTATGGCGCAGCGAAGCTCACCCAATCGGCCTACATTCCAGCGGATTGGCAATATGTCATGTCCCGTTGGCAAGAGGCGATCGTGGTGCTGCAATCCGTCCCGCCCCAAAGTGCCCAACATGCCCAAGCCCAAGCCAAGATCCAGGAATACCGCAGCAACTTGGCCTATGCTCGGGAGCGATCGCGCCAGCCGATCGCCCAACCCCCCGCCACCATTGCCGCCCAACCCCTAAGCGCCCCCGCCAGCAACACCACCCCAGACAGCAACGGCGGAACCCAGCCCGGAGCCGCCGCCACCCCCATTCCCGCCAGCAGCCCCAGCGGCAACCCTGACACCAGCTCCAACCTGCCCGCTCCGGAAACCGGCAGCGACAGCCCAAACAGCACCGCCGCCAGTTCCGGGCCCGTCATCGCCACCATCCCTATCATCCGGCGGGTCAGTGGCATTCCCGTCATTGAAGTGACCTTCAACGGGCGCAAGTTCCCCATGATGTTGGACACCGGAGCCAGCGCCACCGTGATCACCAGCAAAATGCTGTCAACCCTCGGCATTCGGCCCCACGACAAAATCTTGGTTTCCACCCCGAGCGATCGCCGCGTCACCATGGACTTGGCCCGCGTTGACACCGTGCAAGTGGAAGGCCTGTCGGTCAGCAACCTAGAAGTGGGCGTTGCGCCGGCCTTGGAAATTGGGCTATTGGGTCAAAACTTTTTCGGTGGCTATGACCTGATCATTCGGGGCAATCAAATCGAGTTCCACAGTCGCGGCTAAAGGCCCCCAAAAGCAGCAAAGACAAGGGGCTGAAGCCCCTTGCCCAGGATCATGGGGTTGAGCAGATTCACTATCTCAGCCCCAAAAAATCGAGTTTTAATGAATCGAATTTGAGGATGCGCCCCAGTTTCGTGAATCGCGAGGGTTAATCAACGATCCTATTCGTACAGCCACTTGCTGATCGTCGGAGACCAGTTGGCCAGCTCCTCATCCTTAAACCACAAGGCGATTTCGCGCTGGGCCGTTTCCACTGCGTCGGAACCATGGATCAGGTTGCGGCCAATGTTGACCCCAAAGTCACCCCGAATCGTGCCTGGATTGGCGGTCAGGGGGTTGGTGGCCCCAATGATTTGGCGGGCCGATGCCACCACGCCGTCACCTTCCCACACCATCGCCACCACGGGGCCGGAGGTGATGAATTCCACCAAACCAGCAAAGAAGGGGCGCTCGCGGTGTACCGAGTAGTGCTCTTCGGCTAGCTCGCGGCTCACGTTCAGCAGCTTGAGACCCACGAGGGTGAAGCCTTTGACTTCAAAACGCTTGATGATTTCACCAATCAGACCGCGCTGCACGCCATCGGGTTTGATGGCAATAAACGTACGTTCCACGACTTGCACTCCTCAAGAAAGGGAAAAATAATAGGGGCGGGAAATTTTTGCCCTTCTAATAGTGCAAAAAAATGGCCCAGTTTGGTCAGGATCGATCGCCGGGACTGTCGATTAGGGCTTCACGGTTGACTTCACCGGTCGCGATCGGGATGCGGGAGGATAACCAAAAGTTAACCAAATCCTTACCCCGTCAGGATTGCCGCCCTTTTGATTGGAATTAGGATACACTGAGAAGCTGGTTTATCTTAGTCCGGTTCTTGCCGGTCAATATCAATCAAGCAGACCCGCTGCTAGCTGGACTGTCGTCTGGAGGTTGACGAAAAATGGGGATCGATTTGACGGTCGAGACTGCCACGGCGGAATCGACGATCGCCCAGGCCGAAAGTCCAATGGTGGACGGGTCGGTTACTGCAAAGGCAGCGGAAGCAACAGCCCGCAGTGACCGGGGCGGACGACGCAAGCGTGGAATGCGGGCCGATGCACGCACGGCAATTCAGGGTTTAACGGAATTGGCACAAAAAACAAATAGCGTGACCGGGGAACGTCCCTGGACAATCGAGAACAGCGAAGCCACCTATCGCATTCGGGCATGGGGTGAGCCGTATTTTTCGATTAATGCAGCGGGTCACGTGACGGTTTCGCCAAAAGCGGAGCGCGGCGGGGCGATCGACCTGCATGAACTCGTTGAAGCGCTCAAGCAGCGAAATTTGGGTCTGCCTCTGTTGATTCGGTTCACGGATATTTTGGCCGATCGCATTGAACGGCTCACGGCGGTTTTTGCGAAGGCGATCGCCAAGTACAAATATGCCGGGGGCTATAAGGGTGTGTTCCCCGTCAAGTGCAACCAGCAGCGCCACTTGATTGAAGACCTGGTGGAATTTGGCCAGCCCTATCAATTTGGCCTGGAGGCCGGGTCAAAGCCAGAATTGATGATCGCCCTGGCGATGTTGACCACCCCGGGAGCCATGCTGATTTGCAATGGCTACAAGGATCGGGAATATATCGAAACGGCGATCTTGGCCCAGCGCTTGGGCAAAACGCCCGTGATTGTGCTGGAGCAGGTGGAAGAGGTGAAACTTGCCATCTCCGCCAGTCAACGGTTAGGCATCAAGCCAATTTTGGGTGTCCGGGCCAAGCTGAATGCCAAGGGCGTGGGCCGCTGGGGAGATTCGGCGGGCGATCGGGCAAAATTTGGCCTGACGATTCCGGAAATTCTGGGCGCGGTGGATCAACTGCGCCAAGCGGATATGCTCGACTGTTTGCAGTTGCTGCATTTCCACATCGGTTCTCAGATCTCCTCAATCAGCGTGATTAAGGATGCGATCCGTGAAGCCAGCCAGATTTATGTGGAACTGCATGAACTGGGTGCGGGGATGCAATACCTGGATGTGGGAGGCGGCTTGGGGATCGACTATGACGGTTCCAAGACGAATTTCCACGCTTCCACCAACTACACGCTGCAAAATTACGCCGATGATATTGTGGCGGCGGTGAATGATACCTGTTCGTCGCGAGGGGTGAAGGTTCCCACCCTGATTAGCGAGAGCGGGCGGGCGGTGGCTTCGCACCAGTCGGTGTTGGTGTTTGATGTGC
This sequence comes from Limnothrix sp. FACHB-406, assembly GCF_014698235.1. Lineage (NCBI taxonomy): Bacteria > Bacillati > Cyanobacteriota > Cyanophyceae > Pseudanabaenales > Pseudanabaenaceae > Limnothrix > Limnothrix sp. FACHB-406. The sequence goes on from NZ_JACJSP010000001.1 coordinate 457,038, forward strand.
TGAGTGTGAGCCAAATGGCTTTCACGGAGCCGCAACCCTCGGAACCGGAAGACCACGCAGCCCTCAAGAGCCTTTACGAAACCTATTCGTTGATCGATCGGGACAACTATCAAGAGATGTTCCACGATGCAACGCAAACTCGGGATGAGGCCTTGAGTCTGTTTAGTTTTGGTTATTTGAGCCTGACCGATCGCGCCAAAATTGAGCGGTTGTATTGGGCTTGTTGCACCAAGATTCGGGAAATTGTCCGCAAGGAAGATTACGTGCCCGATGATTTGGAATACCTAGAACAGATGATGTCGTCGATCTACTACATCAATATGTCGGTGTTCCAGTCGGCCCCGGATACTTGGGCGATCGGGCAGCTTTTTCCGATCGCGCCGATCCACCGCCTCGATGAGGAACCCACCGAGCGGGGAATTTTGGCCGATCTCACCTGCGACAGCGACGGCAAAATCGACCAATTCATCGATTTGCGCGACGTGAAAAACGTGTTGGAACTGCACGCCCTGAAGCCGGTTGATCCCAGCCAACAGGAGGCCTATGGCGATCGGGAATATGAACCCTACTACCTCGGCATGTTCCTGAATGGCGCTTATCAGGAAATTATGGGCAGCCTGCACAATCTGTTTGGCGACACCAACACGGTTCATATCCACCTCACCCCCAAGGGCTACCGGATTGAGCATGTGGTGAAGGGCGACACTATGAAGGAAGCCCTCAGCTACGTGCAATACGAGTCGGATGATTTGGTGGAAAGTATTCGTCGGCAAGCGGAGCAGGCCATGCAGGAAAAACACATTTCCTTGCGGGAGTCGCAACTGCTGCTACAAAACTATGAGCGCAGCCTTCAGGGTTATACCTACCTCGCGCCTTAGGCTGATCAGCGTTCGCAGGGGTGGCCTTGCCGGGAGCTGAACTCGATCGGGTGTTGGCTTTCCGGCTCATGCCCTGTGCGTGCCCCTGGTTCGCGTGAGTCAGGACGGTGCTGATCAAATCAAACAGTGGCCAAGCGGCTTGTCCTGCTGCTTGGCCACTGTTCTGTTCGGAAATTGCAGCCGGAAACCTTGGCCGAAGTTGCTAGGCCGCTTCGCAGACGATCGGGCCCATTTGCGATCGAGCAATCACCATTTCGCCATGGCCAGGAATCCACACCGTCCAGGCTTCATCCTCATGCTCACAAAGCAACAGCGCCCGATCGTGGCAAGCATCATTGGGCAACCAGAGCAGATCAACCCAGCAGCGCTCCTGAGGGCGGGCAAGGTTGGCCGCGGCCGTCCAGGTTGTGGGGCTGTAGGAACGGGTGACGCGATCGCTCAGTTGCATGGCCTCAACTCCTTTGGACATCAACGCCCAGCTTAAAAGACCAGTCTTTTTCTGTATCTAAAGCTACGGAATGATCATCAAGCCTGTCAATCTTCCGTTGAAGAACGTTACAGATTCACGCACGATCGCCTGCTTTCCTGTCGATTCCTAACGGGCTGCCCCCACCAGGGAAAAGGCCGCCCAATTCACCGGATCCGGGTGACGCTGTTGGGTATCCAGCATGGCCGCCCGCAGGGCCGCTGCCCGATCGCCCGACTTCAAAAATTCCCGGTAGAACGTCAACATCAATTCCGACGTGGGCTGATCTGGCACTGCCCAAAGGGAAACAACCGTGCTGGGCGCGCCCGCCACAATGAACGCCCGCGACAGCCCGATCGCCCCATCGCTGGTGAGTCGGCCCCGCCCCGTATCGCAGGCACTCAGCACCACCAACTGCGCCTTCAGTTTCAGGTTCAAGATTTCCTCAGTGGTCAGAAATCCGTCTTGGTCATCCCCTTCCGGATTGGGGCTGGGAGCCAAAGCCAAAGCCCCCGGAACCGCTGGAATGACCCCCTCACCAAAGTAGTCATCCAGCAGGCCATGGGTGGCAAGGTGAATAATTTGGGATTCTTCCATTCGGGCGGTGACGGCGGTTTCGGTGGCCGCTGCGCCTTCCAGGGGTTGAGTGTTCAGCAATTGGGCGATCGCCCGGGCCTCCAAGCTGGCTCCCGGTAAGGGGGCCAAGGAGCGCTCCTGGTCGCCCAAGTTGCGATCGGGAATTTGGGGCATGGTTGGGTTACCCACCACCAAAGCCGGGCCGCGCAGGGGTTGGGGCTGTCCCGCCGAGAGCGGGGGCAGTTGGCCGCTGGCCAGGGCCAACACACGAATGGAGGGAGAGACCGACAGGGTGTGATTTTGGATCAGGTATTGGCCATCGGCATCGCGCAGGGCCGCAAAGGGCACCAAAAACAGCGTGCCTTGGGGGATAAACACCACCCGATCGCTCGGCTGCTTGGGCAATAGATCGGCGATCGGCTCAATCAACAGGCTGTGTAATTGGCGCAGGCTGGGCAATTGTTGAAAGGTCACCTTGCTGCGGCTGCGGCCCACCAGATCATTCAAGGGAACCGGATGAGGCTGGTTTTCGGCCTGGGGTAACTGGCCGCGCCGAAAGTGAATTTGTCCCTCGGGCGACACCACCCAAATATTCACCTGGTTCGGCGGCGGCGGGTTGAGGGCGCTGGTTTGGGGCTTGGCGGTGGTTAATTGGCAAGACTTGCTGTAGATGCTGCAATAGGTCGTGCTGTCCTCTTGCTGAACCGCGTAGATCACCAGGGTGGCCCGCTGCGATCGGGCTGTGGCCTGGATGCTTTCCACCGACACAGCGGCATCAGGGTTCGACAAACGACCTTGGGCGGCCAATTTCCCCATCATCAAGTCCAAAAACACGCGCGATCGCCCCTGCTCTGACACCACCAGGGCTTGTTCCGGGCGGTTTTGAGCCAAGTACACATCCTGAAGCCGTTGGTTGACTTGAGTTTGCAGCTCAATAAAGCCCACTTTGAAATAATCTTCCCCAATGAAGGTTTTCACCAGCTCATCCCAACCCTCGCTCGCTTGGGTGAGGACGCTGGCGGCTCGGTTCAAATCGCCGGATTGGTGTAGGGCCAAGCCCAGGTCACTGAGCACTTCCACTTGGCCCCGTCGATCGTTCACCGTTTGGGCAATTTTCAGCGCCGCTTCATAGGATTTGATAGCCGCGCCCCAGTTGCCTTGGGCCGCTTGGGCCAGGCCGATCGAGCGTTGGGCCGCATATTTCAATCGGGGGCTGGGGGCGATCGCCCAGGCCTGTTCCGCCGCTGCGATCGCCGCCGCAAAGTTGCCTTGGTTCAAGTCAAGGGCGCTGCTCAGTTGCCAAAACTCCGGCTCCCACAGGCGACTGCTGACCCCCTTCAGATCTTGGCGGGCTTCGCTCAGGTAGCGGCGAGCTTGGGCATAGTCTCCCGCACCGATCAGGCCCTGCACCATGGTGATCAAGGCCCCTAAACGCCGAACAGGCGTGGCCGTTTGCAGCGGATCGTTGAGCACCTCCAAACTGTCGATCATGCCGGTGGCATAGTCGCCAATGGCGATCGCCCCCTTGGCCCGATCGATCAAAGCTGCATGGTAAAAGGGCCCACCAGCGGAAGCCTGTAACCGTTGTTGATAAAACTCCAGGGCTTTCAGATAATCCGCCCGTTCGTAGTGAACATTGCCAATGATTCCCAAGGCCACCGATTCAGCACTGGCCGATCGCTCCTGCCGCGCCAGATTCAGCGCCTGGAATCCCCAATCGATCGCCTGATCCAGTTGCCCCCGCTGAAAGTTGACCAAGGCCAACTGAGCCATGGCCGCCGCCGCACCCGCCCCATCCCGATCGCGCCGATAAATTCCCAGGGCCTGTTCCCAGGTGGCCTGCGCTTCCGGCAACTGACCTTGGCTAAACAGGCTCACCCCCTGCTCCAACAGGCGATTACCCTCCGCCGAGTCCTGTTGCTCCTGAATCAGAATCGCCGGCCCCGCCTTGGGCAGCGGGCCGCTGTAGCCAATTACCCCCGCCATTTCGGCCCCATCGATGTTGGCTCCGTCCAGCTTGGCCCCGGTCAGATTCGCCTGATTCAAGTCAGCCCCAAACAGAATCGCCCCCGTGAGGTCGGCATTGGTCAAATTGGCCCGGTTTAGCTCCGCCCAGGACAAATCGGCCCCCATCAACTGGGCCCCCGTCAGGTTCGACCCGTTGAAATTGACGCGGGACAAGTCCACGCCGCTAAGGTCAACCCCCGTCAAATCTGTGCCATCCAGATCGCAATCCTCCAGGGTGGCCGATCGCAAATTCACCCCCTGCAAATTGGCCCTCGATAGGGTGGCATCTTCCAAATTGGCCCCCGTCAAATTGGCTCCGGCGAAGTTAGCATTCCAAGCCAAAACCGACTCCAGATTGGCCCCCGATAAATTTGCGCCCCGCAGATCCGCCCCGCTCAAGTTGGCATAGCCCATCCGTTGGCCGCTGAGATCCGCCCCGGACAGATCGCAGCCCTCGCATTGGTTCGTGGCAAATAGTTGGCGCAAATGCTCGGGATCAAAGGCCCAAGCACGATCGCCCCCACCCCCCAAACAACTGCCCCACAACAGCAGCACCAGCAACCGATTACCAGAGCGATCGAGCCAAGTTGCCATGGGAGTTGTCCTTGGGTGGGTAAGAGGAGAGCTGAGAAACCAGTGATGCGGCAGTGAATCGCAGGCGAGGCTGAAGCGACCCGGCAGAACGATTAGGTCACGCGCAACTCAGCACAGTCTTAATCCAAAAAACAACGGCAATTCAAGACAACACCCCTTGGCCCCAGTCGCACAAACTCAGTTGCCAGCGTTCGTAAAGCGCTGCACCCTAGTGACCCATTCACGGCCCATTAACGGTTGGTGTGATTGGGCATGATGTAGTTTTGTATAAGGTTACACGGTTTTTGTGAAGTACCGAGAATTGGGCCCCAAAACCCATCTAGGATAGCAATAGGTGTTGAATGAAACATGAATCGATCATGATCGATCATGAATTTCTTTCAGATTTTTCAATTCTTTTTTCGATCTTGATTATTTGATTCCTGTTCATTGTTTTTTTATTGATTACTTCAGCAATTTCTGAACAATAATTTGGCATTCTCAATTGATGCTCACAATTGATGTTCATAATCAATTTGAATTGCCCACTGATTAGTGCTTAATTACTCGTTGTTTTTTGCTGTTATTTTTATTTGACTAGCCCTTTGTTGACCCTTCAATCAGCTTTTGAGTTAGAACTGGATTAGTGCTTGATTAGTGCTTGATCAGTCCTTAATGAGTTCTGGATCAGTTCTAGAGAGGTTCTGATCAGAGATGGACAAACTAGGAGGTGTCCAGTGGCCATCGCAACCATCAATCCCACAACAGGGCAATGGGTTCAAAGTTTTGAACCCCTCACGGATCAGGCATTAGCCACCAAACTGGAGTTAGCCGATCGCGCCTTTCAGGCTTACCAAACTGTGCCGATCGCCCAACGAGCAGCCTGGTTAAACCAAGTGGCCGATCGCCTGGAAACGGACTGCGAAGCCCTCGCCCAGTTAGCTGTTTTGGAAATGGGAAAACCCCTAACCGCAGCGATCGGGGAGGTGCAAAAATGCGCCGCCGTTTGTCGTTTTTATGCCGATCAAGCAGCCGAATTTTTAGCGGATGAAATGGTTGAAACCGATGCTCACCGCAGCTTTATTCGGTATCAACCCTTGGGCCTCATTTTGGCCGTCATGCCTTGGAACTTTCCCTATTGGCAAGTGTTTCGCTTTGCCGCTCCGGCCCTGATGGCCGGTAACGGGGCCCTGCTGAAACATGCGTCCAACGTGCCGCAGGTGGCCCAAAAGCTAGAGGACTTATTTTTGGCGGGGGGCTTTCCGGCGGGTATCTTCCAAACCTTGCTGATCGGGAGCGATCGGGTGGCGGCCTTGGTGGCGGATCCGCGCGTGGCGGCGGCTACCCTCACCGGCAGCGAAGGGGCAGGCAGCGCCCTGGCGAGCCATTGCGGAACCCACCTCAAAAAAACCCTGCTGGAGTTGGGCGGCAGCGACCCGCTCATCGTTTGCCCCAGTGCCGATTTTGAGCAAGCGGTGGCCACGGCCGTCGCGTCGCGAATGCTGAACAATGGCCAAACCTGCATCGCCGCCAAACGATTCATCACCGTGGGATCGATCGGGCCGGCCTTTGAAGCAGCCATTGCCCAAGCCTTTGCTCGGTTGGTGGTTGGCGATCCGGGCGATCGCGCAACCCAGTTGGGGCCCCTGGCCACGGCCTCAATTCTGGAGGAGTTGGCAGACCAAGTGAGCCGGGCGATCGCTGCCGGGGCCCGGGTGGTGGTTGGGGGCGATCGGGCGGCTCTGCTCGATCGTCTGCCGCCCTCCCTGCAAGGCGGCCACTTCTATCCCCCAACTCTGCTGGCGGACTTGCCCCCCAACGCCCCGATCGCCCAAGAGGAATTCTTTGGCCCCGTTGCCCTCCTTTTCCACACCGAAACCCTCGACCAGGCGATCGCCCTAGCTAACAACACACCCTTCGGTTTGGGGGCCAGCATTTGGACTACGGATTCTTCAGAAATTGAGCAAGGAATTCAACAACTACAAGCGGGCGCTGTGTTTGTCAATAGCCTGGTGAAATCGGATCCGCGATTGCCCTTTGGCGGCATCAAACGTTCCGGCTATGGTCGTGAACTCGCTCGTCAGGGCATGTTGGAATTTATGAACGCCAAAACCGTTTGGGTTCACTAGGCATTTGAAAAAATTGAAGAAGACAAGGGGCTTCAGCCCCTTGCTCCCGTGACGATCTGCCCCTTGCTATGACCCACAGCTACCGTCGTCCTTCAGGAATTGACTCTCAGGAATTGACTCGTTTAAACAACCACCATTGACGATCCCGGAACCTAATCTATGAATACCGCAGAATTATTGGTCAAATGCCTTGAAAACGAAGGCGTGCAATATATTTTTGGACTGCCTGGAGAAGAAAACCTTCATTTGTTAGAAGCGATCAGCCAATCTTCAATTCAATTCATCACCACTCGCCATGAACAGGGAGCCGCTTTCATGGCTGATGTTTATGGTCGATTAACCGGCAAAGCTGGGGTTTGTTTATCCACCTTGGGCCCCGGAGCCACCAACCTGATTACTGGTGTGGCCGATGCCAATTTGGATGGGTCACCGGTCGTGGCGATCGCGGGACAAGTGGGCACCGATCGAATGCATATTGAATCCCATCAATATTTGGATTTGGTGTCAATTTTTGCCCCAATTACCAAATGGAGCAGCCAAGTCGTTCGCCCCAGCAACACCCCGGAAATTATTCGCAAAGCCTTCAAACGGGCCCAAAGTGAAAAACCCGGCGCTGTTTATATTGACGTGCCCGAAAATATTGCTGCCATGGCCGTGGAAGGCAAACCCTTAGCCACGGATCAGAACGAAAAAACTTTTGCTTCTTTCAGTGCCCTCAATTCAGCAGCGAACCTGATTGCTAAAGCAAAAAATCCCCTGATTCTGGCCGGCAATGGAGCCATTCGGGCCCGGGCCGATCAAGCGGTCACCGAGTTTGCCACCCAATTGCAAATTCCGGTGGTCAACACCTTCATGGGTAAGGGCATTATTCCCTACACTCATCCCTTAGCCCTGTGGACAACGGGACTCCAAAAACGGGACTTTATTACCTGTGCATTTGAAGCCGCTGATTTGATCATTGCGATCGGCTATGACTTGGTGGAATATTCACCCAAGCGCTGGAATCCTTACGGCTCTATTCCAATTATCCATGTGGGTGCAATGCCCGCTGAAATTGATAGTAGCTACATCCCCCAAGTGGAAGTGGTAGGCGATATTTCTGACTCGTTGTTGGAGCTGTTGCGACGTACCGATCGCTCCCACCAACCAGAACCCTTTGCGGTTCAATTGCGGGCTGAAATTCGTGAGGATTATGAACAATATGCAGGCGATCGAGCATTTCCGATTAAGCCTCAAAAAATTGTTTACGACATTCGGCAAGTGCTGGCCCCCGAAGATATTCTGATCTCCGATGTGGGGGCCCACAAGATGTGGATTGCACGGAATTACCACTGCGATCGCCCCAATACTTGCCTCATTTCCAACGGGTTTGCAGCCATGGGCATCGCAATTCCGGGAGCCGTGGCCGCCAAACTGGTGCATCCCGATCGCAAGGTTTTGGCCGTGACTGGTGATGGTGGCTTTTTGATGAATTGCCAGGAATTAGAAACCGCCCTGCGCATTGGCACTCCCTTTGTCACGTTGGTTTTCAATGACAGTGGCTACGGACTCATTGAGTGGAAACAACAGGATGCCTTTGGGCGATCGCGCTACATCAAATTTGGCAATCCTGATTTTGTGAAATTTGCCGAAAGTATGGGCTTAAAAGGCTATCGGGTGGAGTCTAATGAAGCCTTAATGCCGATTTTGAAACAGGCCTTGGCAGATTCTGTGCCTGCTGTGATTGATTGCCCTGTGGACTATCAGGAGAATTTCAAGTTTTCGCAAAAATCTGGCAATTTACATTGCTCGATCTAACCTGCAATTTCGTCTTCACCCTGTGACCTAATCTTTAACTCAAGGCAATCACCATGATCGGAATCTAGGATGCGGTCAACCAATGATTCAGGGTCGATCGCACCTGTTGCAAGGGTTCTGACCAATCGCCCGGTTTTGCTTGTCGAAACAGCCGCATGGTGGGATACCAAGGAGAATCGGGGCGATCGAGCAGCCACCGCCAATCACAGCGGGCCGGCAGCAACACCCAAGTGGGCTTGCCCAACCCACCCGCTAAATGCACCACCGAAGTGTCCACCGAGATCAACAAATCAAGCTGTTGACAAATGGCCGCCGTATCCGCAAAGTCCTGAATCCAGGGACTGCAATCCACTAAATTGAGGTTTGGAAATTGACCGATCAAGGGTTGATAGTCCTGGGCATTTTTTCCAACTTGTAAGCTATAAAGCATCACTGGAAATTCCTGCAAAGCTTTCAGCAAAAGCTCGCAAGGTAGGGACTTATCAAGATAGATATCATGCAGTTCGTCTTCCACTCGATAGCCACTCGCCCAAACAATGCCAATCTTTTTGGGTTTTGTGGGTAATTCCTTGAAAGGTGGCGGCAGTGGCCAGGCAGGATCAACGGTTAAGTAGGGAATTTTGTTGGGAATTGTTGCCCAATCGGTCTTGCATTGGTGGGGCAAGCTCAAGAGGGGCGATCGATAGTCTACGCCGGGAAGAATTTGCCCTGGTTCCAATACCGGCAAGACCCGATCGATGGCGGGTAATTGGGCAAAAAGTCGATGCAAAACGGCAGGGCCACTAAACCAAATGTTTGCTCCCCAGCTTGCTAATAAATCCGCATAGCGAATGAATTGCAAAGAATCTCCTAGCCCCTGTTCTGCCTGCAAGAGAATGGTGCGGCCATGTAGCGATTCTCCTTGCCATTGGGGATGGGGTAATTCTGGGGGTGGTTGCACCGTTGCCCAGCGCCATTCATATTCTCGAAATCCTTCAGTGAGTTGCCCCAACGCCAAGAGAATATGGCTTAAATTCCAATGACTTTTGGCATCTTGCAGATTATGCTGAATCGCATTCTGAAAGGCTGAAATGGCTTGTAAATAATCAGCCTTTTTCCAATAGAAATTTCCTAAATTGTAATGATAATTGGCAGCTTGAGAATCAAGGGCAATTGCTTTTTGGTGCGCTGTTTCTGCTTCAGTCCATTGCCCCATTGCGGTTAAAGCACAACCCAAATCACTCCAGTAGCTGGCTTGTTGGGAATTGAGATTCAGGGCGTTTTGATAGGCCTGAATAGATTGGTCATAGGCTCGATCGAGATAGGCCGCTTTGCCGAGCCGAGCCCAGGCTTGGGCCAAGCGATCGGGCAGTCTTGGATCGGGACAACCCTGAGCGATCGCCCGTTGGTAAATCTGAACTTCCGCCGCAAAATCCTGGCTTTTTTGGGCAACCCAACCCCAGTTAAAATAGGCTTCCCAGCATTGGTGATCTTGGGCGATCGCCCACTCATAGCACTGGCGAGCTTGGGCTAATTTTCCCTGCTGAGCCAGTTGATTACCCAATTGCAAATGGTCACGACTGCTCACCAATTGCGGGTCAAGTTCCAGGGCCCGCCACTGATCGGTTGCCGCTCGTTGAATGTTTCCCAATTGGTGAGCCAGGGCCGATCGCTGCACCCAAAAACTGGCGCGATCGGGGGCTAATTTCAATGCTTGGGCCAAGGCGCGATCGGCCGCGGCCAGTTGACCGGCGGCCCACAAATCCGTTGCTAATTGCTGATATAACTCAGCAGCATTCGGCATGTGGCACAACCGATCGCGCCATTTCGCAATGATCGAACTCAAAATCACCCCAAAACCAACCCAAGACAGACTTTAGTCTAGGATGGCCGGGGCGCTGAAAATCAGCCATTTGGGCTGACCACCACAGCCCCAGCCTCAACCGGCGCGATCGCCCCTGGCCCTAGCCCTTCGTTTCTGGCAGCAGGCACTTGTCCGAATCGCAGCCCGCCGGGCCCGCTTCCGCCATTTCGCCCTTGTCATAGCGTCGCAGGGCCTCATGGAAACTACTGATCCGCCGCCGTTGCAGCACTGCATCGTGCATTTCCTGATAGGTTTCCCGCGAAATTGGCTCGAAGGGCAACCGGGGGAAGGTTTGCAGATCGTCAAACCGGGCCAGCAACGCCGCCGAGATATAGCCCTCATCGTTTTGGATCGCCTGGTGAATCCGGCGGCCCAACGGTTCGATTTCCGGCTCCCGCAGTTCGATTGTGGCGCTGGTGTTGTGGGTGGTGTAGTGGGTTTGTACCTGCATGTAGAAGTCAAACTGAGCCAGGGCGCTGAACTGCTCGATCGCGATCGTGTCCGCCCCCGGCAAGTCTGCCCAAGACACCGCCACCGGAATTTCCACCAGCCACTCAGTGCAGCGCGGATCGAACGGATCATTCAGCAAGTTGCCGTTTTCATCCTTATCGGACTGGGACGGCACAATACTGTAGCCATAGTCCAGACAAGCCAACGCCACCGGATCGTTTTTGCGGAACGTGATCCGCCGAATGAACCGCGCGGCCTTGGGTGGGTGCCAACCGGGTGAAGCCCCCGTCAACAGCGATTTTGTGCCCGAGGGTTGCACCGTTGTGCAGCGGTTGGGGCGGCGCAAACCGTGGCGATCGCAGTAGTCCCAAACCGTTTGGTGGACAATTTCCCGCCAACGGTTGAGGTATTGCCGCTCCTGATCTTTAAATTCCAAACCTTGCACGGTGTCCGGGCGACCCGCTTCCCACCAGCGCAACCAATCGACCCCAAAGGCTTGCACAAAGAAATCGAACAAACCAGTGAAGGAAACGCCCACGATCGGGTCAATCGATCGACTGTATTGGTAGCGCTCTTCTTGGAACCGGTGGTTGAGCAAACCTGCCACCGACAAGGCCCCAGCCTTGAAGGCATCCTCTTGGGTTTTGTAATCCTTTGGGTCAATTTGATTGAGATGAATCTCTGACAAATTGCAGTGAAAATCAGAACCCAAAATTTCGCCGCAGGGATTGAGTCCAATGCGTTCAAGCCTATGAATTAATTCTTTTTCGTCAATTTCACTGCTTTTTTGAGCAAGCCATTTTTTTCCATTTCCTTCTTGAAAAGCAAGAATGAATGCTTTCTTTTCATCGTCTCCAGCGATTAAATCGGCATTGCTGCGGGCGATCGCTTCGCCAGCCCATTGAATTGCACCTTCGCCGGAATAGAACTGCTTGCGAACCGCGTCGATGCACTCCGTTTCTGTGGGTTTTTGATGAAAAACACGGGTATGATTCGCCATCCGAAGTGAGTCGCGATCGGGATCAATTCGCCAATTCCCCGCCTCATCCTGCTGCCATAAGTTATCTTTGGCTTTGGCTCCCAGTTCATCAGTGCTGTTGAACTGACGCATTCCGGCACTTCTTCTTATGTTACCTGCTACAATTGTGACAGCCGCTTCGTCGATCAATAGGCAGCATTCCACCGAGGTGAGTTGCCGACCGATCGCCCGGTTCAAGATGCGAGTCACCCGATCGTAGAGTTCCGGCAGCTTGATCGGGTTAGCCACGCCGCCGAAGCCCCGGAGCGTTTCGCCCGCCGGCCGGACGTTGCTGAGGTCGATCGCCACTTGCACTTCACCATCAAAGCGCTCATCGCTGCACAGATCCAGCAAGGTTTGGTACGACTTCACCCAGCCCTGGCGACTGTCGCCCACCACCACGCGCACCGCGTTGCCAACGATATCCACCGTTGTTTCCTGCAAGCGTTGACCCACCGGAACCGTACCCAGCTCGCCCGTCACCGTCACGGTGATTGAGTTGCGCACTGGCGGGAGCTGTTCAATGTAGCGCGGTTCCAGCACGCCGCCCGTGCCACAGCCCATCATCGCCAAGTCCATCATCAGCCCAAAGGCTTTCCAGTCGATGACATTGGTGCTGGTGCAGTTGTAGGCTCCTGAAAAGTTTTGTGGGTTTTCCAGCCAGTCCGTGCCCCCAACCCACAGCCAACGCCCCGACGGCAGCGCCACAATCCGCTTCTGCATTCGATCGAGCAGGCTCGCTTCCTGATCGGAAAGATTGCCCAACTTGACCAAGCCGCGCAGGGTGCGATCGGTCGTTTGCTGCCACGATTCCCGCTCCCCGTCCATCCGACGGCTGTAGGTGCGGTAAAACACCGGGTAGGCGGTGGGGGCGTGGTCAGGGAAATCGACGGGTTGCTGCTGAGCGCGGTTCAGTTCTTGCACCATGGGATTGGCTGTGAACAACAGTTGAGACGACACGAAAGGCCGCTGGTCATCGATCAACGCAAGATGTAGCGTTGATCGATGACCAGCCGATCCAATAAACACCAAATCTGGGTGACTTGTAAATGATTGTTGCCAGGGTGATGGTGAATCCGCCACCAGTCAACGACGATTTTCGTATTTTTGCCACCCTGGGGCCCACTTGGGATGGATCCTGAGCCAGTTGTCTAGGTTGCCGCGCAGTTTCTGGCGCATGGTTGCTGAAAAATTCACTTGCTTCTAGTGAAAATTCAGAAATGCGAGGTGAAAATTTCTGCGTCTGGGCTGGGACTTCTCTGGGGCTGATGGATGGTTGGTTGGGGTGATTGGCTGAGTGCCGAAAGCCGTGCGATCGGGCTGGGGCGGATTTTTGGGGCGATCGACTCGATGATTTTGGGTCGTTGAGACTCTGTTGAAGGTAACCCGGACGTGGAGAATTCAGGTCAATTGTTTCTAAAAATTCTTATCAAGATTTTCTGTAAGATGAGTAATTTTCATGGAGCTGAAATTAGGAAGTCAGAATACAGAAAAAGATTAAGTTTTTAGGAAAATCGTTTGCTGAACTGAGAGTTTAGCAACTCAATTCAAACTGGCTAGGCGGGATGCAAGGTGCGATAGATCCACCACCCGATCGCGAGGCCGACTCCAGCCGCTAGGGTGAGCAAAGTAACGGCTAATCTTTTGTTGATTCCCAGGTTGTCAACTGTGAATTCTGGGAACAGAACCAAGCTGAGGGGCCAGCTCACCCACCAGAGCGCCGCAAACCCCCATCCATAGCCACTGACCAATTCCCAGGATCCCTGCCACAGAACGACCCCAGCCCCAGCGACAGTCCAGGCGATCGCCACGGCCCTCACAGCCAGCAATGCAGCAGCACCCACGATATCCCATAGAGCTTTTGAGGTGCGATCTTGCGGTGTAGATATCAGATTTGGAAACAGTCTAGATGTCAGTCTAAAGGCATGGCCAAGCACATTAAGTAGATAGTCAAGAGCTGCATATTCAGCCCAAAAACAAGCTCCAGACCCGGCTAAAACTGCGATGAAAACCAACCCGCTAAGCGATGGCAGTTGGGTGACTGAGGCGCTAACACCAATCCCGATGATGGTGTACGAGATGATGCAATTCAGCAGCAATTTCGCAGCGATCGCCATCTAACCGAATCTCCTGGGTGCAGCGTTGTCTCACTTGTTGTTTTCCGCGACTGCATTTCCTCCAAAACCATCTAGGCGGGATGCACGGCGCGATAGATCCACCACCCGACCGCCAATCCGATTCCAGCCGCCAGGGTTGGCAAAACAATCGCTAACCCTTTGCGGTCTTTCATTTCCCCAGCCGCGAATCCTGAGAGCATACCCAAGGTCAGGGGCCAGCTCCCCCACCACAGACCTACAAACACAAATCCATAACCACCAATCAACTCCCAAGATCCCTGCCATAAAGCTACTCCAGCCCCAAGCACCGCCAAAGCCCAAGCCCCAACCACAGCCCACACCAACTCCAACTCCCAAGCCCAAGCCCAAGCCCAAGCCACAGCCAAAGCCCAAGCCACAGCCAAAGCCCAAGCCACAGCCAAAGCCCAGTTGATTAGTGGTGATGGTGGCACACTGACACCAATCCCAATGATTGTGTAAGCGATCACAGAACCCAGAAGCCACCCCCAAGGAATACCAGATGAATCCCTCTTATCGACTTTATCGACGGGCAGTCTGGATCTACGGGCGGGCGATCTGGATCTACGGACAGGCGGTTTGACTTGCTCTTGGAGAGATCTCTCGTCGGTCAGCTCAGGCAGCGGGGAAGATTGCTCAGTTGATTCGGGAGCTTTGATTGGATTATCAGCAAAATCAAATATCTGAAGATTCAACTGTATTGCGGTTGGCGGAAATAACGCAGGAGGCAGAAGTGTTGAATCTAAACACAAAACTTCATACTCTAGGCAACAAGAGTTTCTGGCAGTAAATCATAGCTCCAATGACTGATTGAGCCATAGCGACCGAGTACAACTTGCAAATATCGCAATTTATCTAGTAGCGTCTGACTATAGAATTGCGGCAATTCTATTAACTGCAAGATGGCATAAGCAATTAAGATCCAGAAGTGTTGAATGACAGATTCAGGTTATAAAAAAGGGGTAAGAAGATGTAATTCTTACCCCAAACAATCAAAAAGTAGTACACCAATGTTACGCTCATTCTCTCAAATCGTCAAACCTATTCTCAAAAGCTTACCTGAGCATGATTACCCAGTACTCAGCAGTCGGAGATTTTTTGAGATCTGGTTGACCTTCATTCTTGATCAAGGTTTGATGAGCATGAGAGACCTATTTTTCAAGCTCAATCACACCGGTATCTCAGTAGACATATCAACGTTTTCCAAGGCTTGTAA